>CAJXOW010000004.1 GCA_913057825.1 uncultured Balneolaceae bacterium
GACTCCTCTTCAAAAGCACTCGAGCTGGAATGCGATATCCTGGTACCGGCGGCCCTTGAGAACCAGATTAATGATGAGAATGTGGACCGGATACAGGCCAAGATCCTGGCCGAGGCCGCCAACGGACCCACTACCGCCAGCGCCCACAAAACCCTTAAGGACCGCGGATGCCTGATCCTGCCGGACTTGTACCTGAACGCGGGCGGAGTCATCGTTTCCTATTTCGAGTGGCTCAAAAACCTCTCGCACGTCCGCTTCGGTCGACTCGAGAAACGGTTTGAGGAATCCAACAACCGGAACATCATTGAAGCAATGACCGAACACACAAATATCAAAATAAGCCAGGAAAAACTGGACCAAATTACCAGGGGCCCCGGAGAAGCCGACCTGGTTGATTCCGGACTGGAAGATACGATGGTCGCAGCCTACGAGGAAATGAATGAAATCCGCAAGCAACATGAAGTCGACCTCCGAACCGCCGCCTTCATCAGTTCTATCAACAAGGTGGGGACTGTTTACGAACAGATGGGTATATTTCCATAATGATTTTATACGCGCTGGGATAGCATACGCTGTAACACATATTTCCATCCCTTGTTAAAAAATAAATAGGTATTTCGGAATATTAGCATTACCTTACATTATTACATTAATTTTAAATACCCACCTGATAAGTGGCTTTACTGAATCGATGCGTTAATCCAACTCCTTTCACAAGAGAAACCTAAGGGTGCAGAAAATACAATACATATGTCACAACAAGGAAAAATAAAGTTTTTTGATTCGCAAAGAGGATTCGGATTCATCGCTCCCGATGAGGGCAACAAAGATATTTTTGTTCACAGAAACAACGTTGAAGATCTTGGTTACGATCAAGGTTTGAAAGACGGTGAAGCTGTAGAATTTGATGTCGAAGAAACGCCTAAAGGCCTAAGTGCTATTAACGTTCGAAGCGTAGCTTAAAACGACTCAAATTTTTTATAATATTTGATGAAAAGCCCCGGTTATTGCCGGGGCTTTTTTTATTTAAAAAACGCGATAGTTCATTTCCGGCTTATTTGATTCTAACAACTGGTTCAAGATCTCGGAGTAACACCTTCCAAAAAGCCATCCCGGCCCAAAATTGCAGGGAGTTAATAAACGATTTGACACCGGAAGCGGCCAGAATTTTCGTAAAACTGGGATCCCGTTTACATAAGTTTGAGAAAGCACTTTATCAGATTGACAAAAGTATAACGCCAGTAAGCGCCCCCTCTTATTTACCGTCCGATAAATAAACCAGGATATTTTATATCCTGACATATTTACAATTCATTGTATTATATATTAAATATATTAGTTACATATCTTAGGTTTAGTTTATATTTAATCTTATAATGAAGTACAAGCAAACTTCTCATACTATATCGTCTCGATTATTTACTTATACACTCAACAAATGTCATATAACAGCAAATTTATCACTTTGAACTGAGTCGCCATGTGATGTTCCGGATATAGGGTTCTCGGCCTTACATATTTTTTGTGGATATGATAGGGTTAAAGGTGTAAATATATGAAGCTTTACATTAAATATATGGTAAGCTTGCGTTGTAAAATGCTGGTAAAAGAAGAGCTGAAAAAGCTTGGTATAGAATGTCTGTCAGTCGATCTTGGCGTGGTCGAAATTCAGGATGACGTTACAGAACAAAAGCTTGAAACCCTTGACAAGAGACTGAGAAAATCTGGATTGGAACTCCTCGATGATAAAAAGAACATTCTGGTTGAACAGATAAAAAGTGTTATTGTAGAGATGATCCATTACAAAGAGGAAGCCCCGAACGTCAATGATTCCGATTATATCAGCAAGAAACTCGGGTACGATTATACCTATCTCTCCAACACCTTCTCGGAAGTCAAGGGGATCACCATCCAGCATTACATCATCATGCACAAGATTGAAAAAGCAAAAGAGCTGCTGTTATATGATGAGCTTACGCTGACGGAAATCGCCTATCGGCTGCACTACAGCAGTGTCGCGCACCTGTCTAACCAGTTCAAGAAAATTACCGGTCTTACTCCCACCTATTTTAAAGAACTGAACGAGAAACGAAAAATGAACCTCGAAGACCTGTAATATACGGGCTTGTCGCTCCGAACAGTTAGTAACGCGTACCGCAAACTCCTCTCCCGGCTTCGCTATTGTCCAACCTCCCCCTAACCCAATAATCCGACTCCTGTCTCTATAGGGCAGTCGCCACGGAATGAGACCTTATTTATATTTTATCTCTCTGGACGGTCCGTTCTGTTCCGTTGCTCATGGTTTTTGGAGGTGCAGCTCGAAAAGATGGCCTTGATTCGCCGGTTTGCTCTTCCGATACAGGTAATAAAATTGAAAACTGCGTACCGGTGTTTTCACTATTCTCGACAAAAATGGTACCGCCCGCTTTGTCAACCAACTGCTTGACAAATTTAAGACCAACCCCAAAACTCTGTTCCCCATTCGTTCCGGACGATCTTGCTACGGACTTTCCATTGTTAAAAGCTCGGACCTGTTCGGCGGACATATTATTCCCGCTATCGCTAACAGTGATTTGAAGGGTGTTTTTATTATTTTTCTCCTCCCGGCTCATGGTTACTTCTATGGACCCGTTTTCGGGGGTGAATTTGACGGCATTTGAAACAAGGTTACTTATAGCCTGCAACAACTTGATTGAGAAAGAATTGGATAATTTAATACCGGAGTCCACCCGGTTGTCAAATGTCAGGGAAAGTCCTTTTACTTTAGCGGGGGGATGATATAGACGCTTTAGTTGCTCTACAATGTCGCCGAGGTAATTTTGCTTTGGCTTCTCATTGTCCTTGTTATCGGTATCTAAATCCTCCAGAACATTATCAACCAGGTTGATGATGGTTTCAGCCGATTCTTTTATCATTTTGAGCTCCTGGTCAGGAAACCCATCTTGATGCTCTTTCTCAACCAACAAATCGGCTACACTCACAATACCGCTTATGGGAGTTCGAAGATCGTGATTGATTTTATGGAAGCTCTCTTTATAAGCTTCCATTTTGGAAGCGATGCTGCGGTTTCTGCGTTCATATTCAATTATATTCATTACTACAAGAGCAAGGTGGCCAAACTGCTTCTTTTGCATATTGGACGCGCGCTTTGTTCTGGTATCCAACACACATATAGATCCAACATCCACCCCTTTTGACGTCGTGAGTTTGACCCCACAGTAATATCTGTAATGGAAGGGATCTGTCACATAAAGATGGTCTTCATACTGTGTTTTTGTTTTGAGATCCTCAATTTCGTATATCCCGTTTTTCCTGATTGTATCGTAATACAGGGGATCTCTTCGGGAAGATTCATCTGCATCGCTTCTTTCGATATGCTGGTAATAATAATCAATGATATTGATTTCGCACACCGGCGAATCCATGATTTGTTTAGCCAGTTCTACACATGGACTTAGCGCGGGATATTGCAAGCTTACTTCGACTACGGGAGAAGAGGGGGGCTGAAGTTGATCTACTTTGTTACTCATCTTGTTTTGTAATTTTCATGGCGATTTTAGTGGCCAAAAAACTGTAAAGGGGATAAATCTTTCTGATTAAAAATAGGCATATCCCTTTTGCCTGCATTTATGGGTATTCACGGTCTCTGATTTAAAGGTAGGAAATGGAACACAGTCCATGATTACATAAATACTGAAAAAAGTTACAAATATTTCATATCCGGGCGTCCAATTTGAAAAAATCCGACGGTATCAGCGACCAGCCCAGAAGAACTGTGATATATGTAATATTTCTTTTACAAGTATATAACGTAACTCGCTCGAAAATTTCTGATCTTTGTTACATAAGGTCGATAGTCAGGAAATGAACGCTAACGGGATTTCTCATCTAAATCATCTGATAATGTTTTCAGCCGAGTAATTCTCAAAAAATCGTACTCATATGGACCAATTAGAGCTGGAAAAATCAAAAGCAATGATCATTGTCGAGATCATCGAATATGTACCCGATTCGGTGGTAATTAAAACGATTATTAAAAAGGCTACTGGTAATATAAATGCGATTTCCTTTGATAGCGGTGAGAAATTGGAGGAGAAAACCTCCCCGTTCGACACCTTTATTCAAATTATTGACGGGAAAGCGGAAATAATTATCGATGGAACATCAAAACTCCTGGAAACCGGGCAGTCCATTATTATTCCGGCGGACGCCTCCAATTCATTCAAGGCAAACAACCGCTTTAAAATGATATCAACCGTAATCAAGAGCGCCTATGAGGAGGTTAACTGATGAACCATAAAAGTAAATTGGGAAATATCGAACAAACGCTCGAAGAAGTTAAGAGTGTCGAACCCGAAAAAGGTCGTAACATCATGACGAATTACGACCACTTTGTTGAGCGACTCCAAACCGATGTCCATACAAAAAAAGTTGAATGGTATTTGGATGAAGCTGAAATACATTATGAAGGAAAGCAACCCAACATTGAAAAGTATTTACTCTTCAACGCCTATTGCGAAATTAAAGATTCCCATATTAGTAATGAAGATTTAACAAAAGCCGACCTGAGGGATTACACTACGGGAAATAGACTAACCTTGGAACGAGTTGAACATCGTCTCACAGAACTTGGTTGGAAGGGATAATATCCTGCAATACAATCCATGAGGAAGTGACGCGGGCCGAGCCTGATACGCTAATTAGACCTTTTGCAAGGCGGTATTGGAGCTACTTTGTAAAATTGACATGAGTCCTATCGCTCCAGAAGTCTCCTCAGCAGCTCTACATTAAGACTTACGCTCCCCTTTATTCGTAAGGATTTGCCGACATTACACGCCCTCGGTAGATTCCAGCTGTTGTTGACCGTGGATGTTATTCAATTCGGTCTCCGTAACCAGGCCCAGGATCTTTCCATCCTGCACCACGGGGAAGATCAAGCGATCGCCCGATTGCAAAGTAGAAATCAGCTCTAAAAAGGATAAATCGGGGTGAACGGCTTTTACTTCCCGGCGTATATACTTCTTGATGGGCTCTCCGGACTCCCCTTGCTGTAATGCTTTAATAATCGAGGTATGGGAAACCAGTCCCGCCAATTGCTCCCCGTCTCTCACCACGAGTTCCGGGGCCCTGCTCTCAATCACGATGGAGGCGGCATCGGCCATGGTAGCCTCGGCTGACACCCACGGATACTCGGTATTCATGAAATCTTTGACCCTCAGGTGCTTGACCGACTCTGTTATTGATACATGCCGTGCCTCGGCGCCGGCACCCAGGTATACAAAGATACCTATAAATATCAGGAAAGGATTATAGAAAAGACCCATCAGTACAAAACCAATAGCCAGAAACTGCCCGATCGAAGCCGCAATTTGAGTCGCTCGATTTCTCGACATATTGAAAGCCAGCAACGCTCGAAGCATCCGTCCTCCGTCCATCGGAAATGCCGGAATCATATTTAAATCAATCATAGTGAATAGTTGGTTAGGCGTACTCCCTTTAGATAAGCACCATCTGGTATTGGATCACATAGATACCGGCGAGGATCAACAGAATTCCGGTCACCCGCTCCATATGGGGCAGAATTTTTCGTAAATACTTCATAAGCAGCTTGCGAGCAAAGGTGGACAGCAATATGGCCAGGACCATCATGCCGCTGATACCTATAAAATAAGCAAATAGATAGGAGGCTCCTTCCCATACCGTGGGAGCCGCCATCGCCTGGGTCGCGACCACCAGGAATAAGGGGAATAGACATCCCAACGCCCCGATCGCATAGGCGATCCCAAAGATGAAGGCCTCGACCGATTCCCTGCGGTGGGTCGGGTTATTTAAATTGATCGAAAAGGAAACGTTCTTTCCCATTACCATCAGGACTCCCAATATCGTCAACAGAACTCCCATCCCGATGGTAATCCACTTCATATACTCCTTTAGCAACTGACTCGCCACCAGGATCAATCCCCCGGCCACGGTGTATATCAACAGAATGCCGGCAATACTCAAAAAAGCCAGTTTCAGTCCGCGTCCTACACGAGTGGCAACCGTCGGATTATCGCTGACATCCCTTGAAATAAATGCCACGATATACCCGGGCAGCAGAACCACAGCACAGGGCGCCATGAAAGCCAGCACCCCCTGCAAGAAAGAGAAGTAGAGAAAATCCATATCTCTTAGTTCACCAAACGATCAAATAACGTGCGATATTCGTCGGCACTGAGAGCCGTTTTATTTTTTTGAAATACAATATATCCATCGCTGTTTATGCCCACGGTAGTTGCCTGACTGTTGACTCCAAAGTCCACCATGACATCCGGATATCCCTTCGTGACGGGAAACGCAAAATTCTTCTCGCGAGCCAGTTTGCTCATCACTTTCTCGGTATCGCTGGGATCTATACTGATCGCCACCATATTCAGTCGATCCTTGTATTCGGAATACACCTCGGATAGGACCGGCCAGTTTTTCGCGCAGATTGGACACCAGGACGCCGTAAAATATACGACCATGGGTTTATTGACTTCCAGCGACTGCGCCAGGCTTACGGTATCCCCCTTGATGGTCACAACCTTAAAATTGGGGGCTTTTTGCAAATCTGTTTGCTTTGTTCCCGGTGCTTGCTTGGATTCGGAAGCTTGCTTTTTCTCGGATTGCTTGTTTTCGGATGTGCAGGCTGCCATTAACAATAGTAGACCGGCCAGTACCGGCAGAATTTTTAAATATCTTGTCATCGATTGAATCTGAATTGAATTTTATTGGGATGTATTCGGTGCCGGGACTCTTTTGGACGTTCCGGATCTCAGCAATATAGTCTGAGTAACACTTATATAGATGTGTATTGGGATGATTATCTTACTTTATTTTTTGCTAAAATCAAAGTGCGGGATTTTGATCTCTTTCACTTTTCACCCTTTACCTCTTACCTTCACGAGTGCAGCGAGTAATCGGTCTTGCCCCTTGTCTATCCCAATGATATTAGGGTGGAACTTTCCTCCCGACAACATTGGAGCTTACCCCGACTACTTCGGAGACAATCATCCAAAGGGGAAGTTTCGTTTGTTGCTTATTCAGTCCTCCCCCTTGTCCAAACCAAATACCTTTGGGATGGACCTTCCCTCCCGACGGTGGTCGGGACAGGCATCCAAAGGGGGAATTTTTACAATTCGATGCCTATGGATAGATATATGTTTCTGGGTTTGGCGGGGATGATGCCGGGGCCGGGATAGCCGGTGGCTCTTCGGGTGAAGTAGCGGTGGTTGGTCAGGTTGTTGACGCCGGTTTCAAGGGAGAAACGTCGCCACCCGTATTCGGCCGACAAATCCATGACGTGGTACGCCGGTATGATGCCGGCGACAGCGGTGGGGGTGCTCCGCGCGTTGGTGGCATCGGAGTAATGCTCGCCCAAGTAGGTGAACTGGTAGGACACTTGCAAATCTCCGCTGCTGAAGGTCAGCCCGCTTTTCCAGTTGATGTTGGGGACGTGTTCTACGGCGTTGCCTTGGATACCGCTGACCTCGGCGTTTACGTATTCGCTCTGCATGAGGGCCAGGCTGGAGTAGAGCGAGAGACGAGTATCGACGGATTGCCCCCGGAGGTATTTCCAGATATCGAACTCGAAAAAGGACTCGAGCCCGTAGATGCGGGCATCGGCTACGTTGGTGCGGTATCGAAAAGTATGATCGACCAGCCCGTTGAAGCGCGGGTCAGGTTCGGTCTCGAGGACGGTGCCGATCCGGTCCTGGTAGGACAGGTAGAAAAGAGACAGATCATAGTTGAAAACAGCATCCCGCTGCCCCCTGATTCCCAGACTGGTATTGAATCCACGCTCGTCTTCGATATTGGGATCAACTTTTAGATTGTCAACGGTCACTCGAATATCATTGAAGTTTACAGCGCGATAATTCTGGGCGTAATTGCCGTAGAGTTCTATCGTCGGACTCATTTTATAACTGGCGCCCACCCCGTAAAACACGAACGAGCGCTCGCGACGCCGGTTCTCAACAATAGTACTGTCAACCAACACGTTCCCCGCCAAATCTTTCACAATCCGCCGGTAGTATCCATCCGCCTTGGTCAGGATATGCTCAAATCGAAGTCCCGCAGTGACGCTGAATTTCGACGTGATGTTGAACACATTCTCCACGAAAGCCGACCGGTTCAAACTCGGCAGATCGTAATCCGACCCGTGCAGATTCGTGGGATCCTCATAGGTAAAGTCCGGATCGCTGCCCGTCGAAGCATGCCCCTGACGCCGATGCGTGAACCCGTGATAATAGCGTGTCCCCACCACCGCATAAGACAACCGGTCTCCCAGCGCGTACCGATGCAGAAAGCGCGTCTCGTTGCCCCAATTTTTATAATCATCCTTCAACAACGACCGCTCCCCGCCAAAGTCCATCCGGTCGATCCGCTGCAGGTTCCCCACCGCGTCGCGGCCGGCCTTCAGTCCGAAAAAACGGGTATTGAGTTCGGTCCGGCTCGTGAACTCGTAATCGGCCTTGAGCGAAAACAGGTTCCAGTCGACCTGAAACCAGTTGCGTGCCCGGTTCGACTGGGTGGGATCGCGGCGAAACTGCCGGTCGGTCAGCCCGCCGGGCTGCTGAGCCAAATAATGCATATAGGTGTATTCGGTGGTAACCGACAGGTCCGAGCTCGGATGCCAGGTGACGGATCCGTAGGTCGTATGCTGATCCATCCCCGAGTAGGGTCGCCAACCGTCGCTGGTTCTATACTGGTAAAAACCGTAGTAGGAGAAATCACCTACCGTGCCGCCGACGCTGTTGTAGGAGCTGAGCAGCCCGTAGGATCCGGCCGACTGATTGGATTGAAATTCCAGCTTTTCGTTCCGGGGACCGTTTTTGAAAACGTAGTTCACCATGCCCCCGAACTGGGTCCCGTATTGCAGGGCGCCGGCCCCGCGGATGATTTCGATTCGTTTTATCGCCCGCGACGGCGGCGTGTAGTAGCTTTCCGGATAACCGAGCGCATCGGCCGCGATGTCATACCCATTCTGGCGCATATTGAAATGAGAACTCCGGCTGGGATTCAATCCACGGGCCCCGATGTTGGTTTGCACGCCGGCATCCGTGTTCTGCCAGACATTGATGCCCGGAACTTTTGCATAAATTTGCCGGGCTTTGTTGGCCGCCAGGTTGACCGTCATGTTCGAGGGCATCAGGACCGCGTTTTTCTTGGCCTCGCTAATTGTTACGCCCTCGACGCTGTTCATCCGGGTTAACCCGGAAGAAGCGGCCTGTTTCCCGGCGACGTACAGAGCGTCGAGCTCGCCCTCCAGCTCTTCCAGGGTCACCTTCACGAACTGATCGCTATCCCCCAGCGTTACTCTTCGTCGCACGATTTTCATGCCCGGGAAGTAGAAGGTCAACTCATATCGATCCTCGGACAACCCGATCAGGGTAAACTGTCCCTCGGTGTTGGTCTTGGTTGCTTTTTTATATTCAGAAGCTTGAAGTGAAGTATCGGCGTTGCTCGAGTCGGTCGCTTCGCTAACATACACCATCACGCCCGGTACCGGGTCGCCTGCACGGTCGCTCACCTCGCCGCGGATTTTTTGCTGCTGGGCGAAACTGATGGCCGGGATGGCGAGCAGCAGTAGGAATAGAGAGACGGTATGTTTTTTTATGGTGTTAATCACTATTTCTAATGCTGGATTTTACTTGTTTGCTACTCAGGATCCTATCCCTCGTCTTTTCGGACAGTGGAATGAACTTGTCCCGCAATCTGTCGGGGACATACACCTGGTGGGAAAGTTTCTCACTTTTTGCTTTGAGGGTCCTCCCCCTTTTCCCCTCCGAAGAGGGATGTTTTTTCACCTCGGTCGCCTTAAATTCCCCCTTTGGAGGGGGTAAGGAGGAGGACTTCAATGCTGAGCGGTAGGACCTTAAAGGCAGTATCCATTTTTTGTCGTGCCACCCACGTTCTGCTTCGGTCAGGTCGACGGTTGGGTCCACTATCGGGCGGCCTTTTCGTCTGTTCATGGTGACTCGCGTATCGGCGGTGATGCGGACATCCCCCTTACCCTGTTCTTTATACACTTCTTCCAGATAATGGGCATACTGCAGCATCATATCCGGTTTCATCGACATCATCTTTTCCTGTCGGGGCGTCAGATGTCGCCAATTGGCCGCCTCCCATTGCCTTCCGGAATCCGAATCGTACACATGAAAAACAGCGTGACCCGCTTTTTCAACGAGCATCACTCGCCAGGAGAAACGAAAACCTTGCTCGGTCCACAGCACATTGCCCGGGTACAACCAGGAGCGAAGGGGCATTAACAATTGCAACACCACAAACGCTCCGATCATCCCGCCCACGATCCGGGCCGACCAACCTGACATGCTATAGTTAGATTTTGTGCTCGGTTTTGATGGAGTAACGGCTGTGCGCGTCCTGAGTCCTTCGAAATCCTCCGAAAAAATTTGTCGAATCGAACGACCAAAACGACGGGCATGATCCAGTATTTTTTGATGAAATTCGGACGAAAAGAAGACCAGGGTCAGCAGGATCATGATGAACGGGAACATGCCGATCTGGAAGAGAGCGTAGGTAAATAAATGAAATACAATGACCGCAGCATAAGCCGGCAGGCGGGTGGGTCGGTACATCAGCAGAAAGGCGATCGACAGGTCAAACGCCGCGCCCGCCCAGCTAAACAAATAGGCGGTGATATCCTCGGTAAGCAGCGATCCGATCACCGGCCAGTTCGAATGGGCCGGCAACCAGATCTCCATCGGCATAGCGCGCAGCAGCCAATCGGGGTTCAGCTTGGCCACGCCGGCGAAGAAATAGACTACCGCCAGCTGAAACTTGAAGATATTGACCGTCCACGCCGGCACCTTATCCCGCTGCAAACCCGGTCGACGTAAAACATCCAGTGAAAAACTCCGGTTCGCCGGAACCCAGATGAGCAGGAAAGCGATTAGACTGATAAAATAGTAGTGATTCAGGTAGTGGGTTTTGTCGATCAGCTCCACATAGGTAAAGCTGAGAAAAAAGGCGACCGCCGCCCACCGGTAGCGCCACCCCAGCATGATGGCCAGGGACGAGAGTCCGATCACGGCAAACACGCCGTAGATACCGAGCGCGCCGAACGGCTGCACCCATTCGAATCCGTAGTAGCTGAAAAAATACTCCGGTCGTATGTACAGCTCATAGATCCACCCCTTCAGGGCGAACCGCACCGTGCTCACCAGCATAATAAAGCCAAACAGCACCCGAAACACCACCAGCGGGGCGATCGAAGTGGGGGCAGTAGTATGTCGCTTGAGGATATTCAAGATCTTAAATTAATCACCGTCTTGATCCTGATAGGTAATGGTAATACCGAGCACCGAGGTCATATCGGTTTTCAGCGGACCCACAACAGCTTGCAAGTCCTGAAACGCCGATTGAACCTTGTCATTGTTATTTTGCACCTGCTGCGACAGGGGATCGTTGAGCGCCTGCACCGAGCTGATGGCATCATCCATGTTCGATTCGATTTCATCGACCAGTTCGGTCTCATCGTGAGCTTCCAGGTTATCTGACAAACCCCGGTTATTCATTCCGTCGGGAAAAGTTATCCCCTTAAACACGCGCTGCACGGCCTGTAAATTGGCCAGGGCCAGTTCCTTTGAATAGCCCGCATAGTAAGCTTCCGTTGCCTGCGGACGGGCCACTCCGGCGCTGCGGACTCCCGAGGGGATGCCAATCTTTCCGTCTCGTATATACCGTTCATAATGTTGGATATAAGCGTTGATGAGCATACTGAGCGAACTCCCGGCGTCGGTCCCGAGATTATCCTGACTCAGGAACATGGTAAGGTAGTCCTCCTGGTCGGCCGACCACTCCTGCGCTACCGTAGAAGCCTTTTGTTGAATGAAATCGACATTATCCTCCAGGTACTGCATTCGCTCGGAGGCATCGGGATCGTCGGTGTAAGCAGATACGATTTCCTGGTTATTGGCACCTATCCCGTGCAGCAGGTATCCCAATGCGGGAAATCCGACTGCATCCTGGTTCGAGACGGTACCCAGGGTATAATCGCCCGAATCGATATTCTCCTCGATGCGGGCCGTGTCGGTGGGATAGGTGTTGAGAGAGGTTCTCAGCAGGTTGTTGCTTGCCGGCCCGAAGTTAAACAGATTCACGCGCTGCCAGGCCAGCCGGGAAGACTTGAGGGTCGATTGCAGTTGCTGAAGAGTAGCGGTTGAAGGATCCGCCGAAAAGTTATCGGCTGCCGTCGCCATCTCGTTAAGGGAGTCGACCAGTGCATCATACGACGGAATAATGATGTTCTCCCCGAAATTGGCCAGCATCGCCTCTCGGTCGAAGTCAGGTCCATCATCCGAACCGGACTCCCCTACATCACAGGCCGTCCAACTAAAAACGGCAAGAACCAAGATAAGCAAGGAAGTAGATCGATAAGTAAAATTCATAGTGAAACACCTCAAATTAAAAAGCCGTGATACCGGGTAAATCGATATCACGGCCAGAAAGAATTTTGATTAAAGATCGTCCTTCACAGGCTCGAGTGCCGGATAATTATCAACAATTAGCGCCTTGGCGTCCCGGAGTCCGCTGGGTGTTGCTTCCCAGAAGTTGCCGTTCTCACCGAAGTGCGTATTCAGGATGGTGTTAATCTGGTCGGTCGACAGTTTGCGATTGGGACTATATTTGATGGCATTAACAAACGCCCAGCCTTCGCTCAGCGCATGGAACGCCTCGCCTTGATTTCCGTTGGAAAGTTGACTAATCGTGCTGTTGATATAGTGCACTGCCGTGGCCGCCGTGAGCAGTTCGAGATGCTCATAGAGGGTACTTACTTGCTCATCCAGCACCTGTTCATTCTCATTAACTATAGCGGTACGGCCTTTAATATAAGCGTCCATGATGGTGCTGGCGCTCAGTTTATCCGAACTGCTTACGCCGCCCATTTCACTGGCATATCCGGCCCAGAACTTACCGGAAGCTTCGCTGTTTTCGAGCCAATCCTGTGGAGCGCCAAAATAGCCGAACGCCTCGTCGAAATGATGCTCGCGGGCCGTATAATTCTCGCCCTCGACCAGCTCTTCATTCTCGACCTGGGGACCGATTTTGCCGTCGGTCAGATACACATTAAAGACCTGATGATAAAATACCGATCCCATGAGTCCTTTTTCGACCAACTGGGTGAACTCGTGACCTTTTTTGCTGACCAGAATCGTGCCGCCGCTCTGTTCACGCTCGAGCAGTCCGGCCTGTCCGTTGGAAGCCGTCGTATCCTTTTTGCTGGCCGCCGCGGCTCGAGCAAAAATATCACGATAAAAATTATTATCGGCTTTGGGTGGGAAAACTTTGTTGCTTAACTGGCGATCCGAGCTAAAAGAAAAATGTCCGCCGCCGTTACCGCCGGCATTGGTGTACATGTCAATGAGCGTCTGTTCCGAAATTTCATTACCTGCATCGGCTTCGGATACATAAGCCGTCATTTCGGCCACCATTTTACGACGGTCCATCTGTCCGGGATAGGCTACCGTGGACTCGCCGTCGCGCTTGAATTCATAGGTAACCGGAGGACTCAGTTTGTCATCGCCGTCGTCATCGCTACTCACCAAGTCGCAGGAGCTCATGCTGACGGCCAATAATATTGCAAGAGCAGAAGTTGTTAAAAAGTGAAATTGTTTTTGAAAAGAGAACATAGGGGAATTAAAAATGAGTTTTTAGTTACGAAATAAACTTATGTGAAAAAGGAATTTTAATCTTCAAAAGCATTTTAAAGCGGGAATTTCGGACTTGATTGCTGATCATAATATTCTTATTACAATCGCAGCATCAGGCAACTTTTGGCCTCCAGGGCGACCATCGATCGCCCCGACTAAACCGAAATCAGTCGGATGCCGCTTACCAATGCTTATGTTTATTTAGACTGAATATAAATAATTATATAAACAGCAGGCAAGTATAATTCTTGTCAGGTCAACCAACGTAAAAAAAAATCCCCCTTTGACTCTTGGAGCCTGTGCATCATGGATATAGCAAATGATTAGTCCTCCCCCTTACCCCCTCCAAAGGGGAATTTTTTACTCTATATAGAATGTGGAACAACTTCTTTGCTAACTATTCAATCCAACGGTTGCAGCTCGGCCGAAAAATGCCGCAATACCTCCGGACTGTCGACAATTTCATAGCCGGAAAGTTTGTCGCGCTGCTGGTAAGCCGCGATAATGATTTCGGAGAGGTAATCGACGTGACTCTGGGTATAGACGCGTCGTGGGAAGGCCAGGCGGACCAGCTCCATGTTCGCCGGCTTTTCGGATCCGTCGGGCTGCCGACCGAACATTACCGAACCGATTTCAACGCCTCTTATCCCCCCGAGCAGATAGAGGGCGTTATTGAAGGCCCAGGCCGGGTATTGCAGCGGGGGAATATGGGGAAGCATTTTTTTGGCATCGATATAGACGGCATGACCGCCGGTCGGTTCTACAATCGGTACTCCCGCATTGCGCAGTTGATCTCCCAGGTAGGCGATCGAGCGAACCCGGTAGCGCAGATAATCTTCATTCAGCGCCTCATAGAGTCCACGAGCCACCGCTTCCATATCGTAGCCCGCCATTCCCCCATAAGTGGGAAACCCTTCCGTCAGAATTTCCAGGTTCCGGCACTCCTTGGCCAGCTCATCGCTGTTTAAGGCCAGGAATCCGCCGATATTGGCCATACCGTCCTTTTTGGCACTCATCGTACAACCGTCGGCATAGCTGAACAACTCCCCGGCGATTTCTTTGGGCGATTTGTCGGCATAGCCCTCTTCGCGCTGCTTGATGAACCAGGCGTTTTCGGCGAACCGGCAAGCGTCGATAAACAGGGGTATATCGTGCCGGTGGGCGATTTCGGATACGGCCTTCACATTAGCCATGCTGACCGGCTGACCTCCGCCCGAGTTGTTGGTAACGGTGAGCATAATAACCGGGATCCGTTCGCGGCCCACTTCATCAATGGTTTGCTCTAATTGCTCAATATCCATATTCCCCTTAAATGGATGCCGGCTGCTCGGCTTTTTGCCCTCTTTTATAATCATATCGCGCGCCTCCGCACCCGCATGCTCGACATGCGCGCGAGTGGTGTCAAAGTGGGTATTATTGGGAACCACATCCCCTTCCCCGGCAATGGTCGTGAACAAGATATTTTCGGCTGCCCGTCCCTGGTGGGTGGGAATCAAATGCTTAAAACCGGTAATATCATGCACCGCCTCCTCCAGGCGGTAATACGAAGAGGAACCTGCATACGATTCGTCGCTGGCCACCATCCCCGACCATTGATCCGCCGACATCGCCCCCGTGCCGCTGTCGGTCAGCAGATCTATAAGTACATCTCCCGCCTTGAGCAGAAACGGGTTATACCCGGCATCCGACAGCAACTGCCTCCGCTCGCCCATATCCGTAAACCGAATGGGCTCAACCGACCGGATGCGAAAAGGTTCTATAATAGTCTTCGTGGCACATTCATCCAACTCAACCTTGCTCATAGATATATTTACTTATATGAAAAATGGTACGAATTAAACTTAGACAAAAATCTATTTATCCCCATAATTATCCTTTCGTGAATATTTCAATCGCCCTATATCGCTTGGTATTCAGCAAATATATACTTTCATATCCAACTTATATTAAAACATTTTAACTCTTAAAAACATATTTTTTATAAATTTTTTTGTATTAGTGGGTTATTATTATAACCTTAGGTCGTATTGGGGCACGTATCTAATATAATAAACAACTAATATTTTCCTTAACTAGGGGGCTATATGCGCACGACGGGGCTAAGTACAGTCAGTTTATCTTTTCTTTTGATTTGCATAATGATGGCAATGTCGGTTAATACCTCCCAGGCACAGGTTGCTTTGGGACTCAAAGTTGGCACAACGGGCATCGGGGCCGATGGATCCATTCCACTCTATGATAACAAATTGAATGCGCGGATCAGCGGATCCTTCTTTTCCTATGAACAAAGCGGGGTGTATTCAGACCAAAATCCCTCTATCGCTTATAATGCAAACCTTGGTATCACGTCGATCGGGGCTATTGCGGATTACTTTCCATTCGATAACAGCCTCAAACTATCCGGCGGATTATACTACTACGATTTTTCGGTCGATGGCGAAGCGACTCCGAATGAACCCTATACCATCGAGGGTAGAACTTTTCAACCTGAAAAAATGGGATCGCTTTCGGCCGATGTGGGATTTGGATCCAATTTGGTTCCCTACGCCGGCATCGGACTGGGAAATCCCGTCCATTCAGACCGTCCGTTGACGTTCACTATCGAACTGGGTGCGCTCTATACCAATTCTCCCCAGATCACCATGAATGGGGAAGGCATGATATCTCCCACTGCCGACCAGGCCCAGGATTTTGAAAAGGGTGTATCGGATTTCATGTTCTACCCGGTACTCAACCTGGGACTCTCCTACCGGATCCTTTCTAAATAACCGTTACTTTTCATTTCATTCATTACATCTACCTATCCATGAGACATCCAGATACCAGCTTCACGAAAGCCGTATTATCAGCTATTTGTATTTTATTAGTCGTCGGACTCACCAGTTGCGACTTTTCAGGATTTAACCAGGCCGTCGATGATTTCGGGGTCGTCATTGAACTCGAACCCATACATACCAGTTCATCCGTGCTGGTAAAGGATGCCAATACCGGCGAGTTGATCAACCAGGAGGTGGAGGTCTCATTTGCCGGATCCCATGGCGACCAGGTGATCGATATGTTTAGCGAACCCATGCCGGATAAGACGCTCAGCAGCGGTATTCTCACGTTCGGTATCAGCAATTCGGTGAAACCCACGGTAGATTCTCCGGCCGAAGTAACCCTGCAAGTCCATTCGGATGGGTATTTAAGTACGAGTCGGACAGTATCTATTGAGCATGAAGGCAGCAACCCGTTTTCGGTGGAGCTGATCCGGAAGGACAATCCTCCCAGCGGAGTGGAAATTACAACCAATACCGATGGACAGGCTAACAGTGACGGGACCGTCCAGCAAAATTTCAATGTGCAGGCTATTTCGAAATCCTCCTCTACCAGTTCACAAACCCAGGCATCAAACGTCGATTACGGGTTTGAGATGGAAATAACGGAAGGGACCGTTTTTAAGGACCGGAATGGCAATCCGCTGACCGGCCAACTTGCGGTCGAGGTAACCTATTACAATCCGCTTGACAAAGAGGCGATGAAATCCGTTCCGATGGATATGAAAACCGAAGACGGCAACCGGATTTTGACGTACGGCATGATTGCCATGGAAATCACTGACTCAAAAGGCAAGGTGGCGGCATCCGTTTCCTCGGGCTCGCCGAGCGGGAAATTCAGAAACGGTGATTCCCGCCCCACCGTGCAGGGTTACCTTGAGAATGCCATGGTTTGTATAGATGCGAATTTTAATTCCGAATGTGAGGAGGGGGAGGCTATGACCCCGACCAACTCCTCCAAGAAGGGTAGGTATAGATTAACGCGAAGTCAAAATGCATTTAAAAATGCTCCAACACTGGTTCGCAATACTCCAGACGTAACTGATGATCCTAACGATGATAATTCTCCCTCAGAGGTACCAAATCTCCAACTTAGGGCACCCAAGAATGCGCAAGTAGTTACTCCGCTTACCACGTTAGTGCAGTCACAGGCGGAAGAGCAATTAAATAAAAATAATAAAAGTAACCCCGATCTTGTATATGCAAAAGAGATTAAAGAGGCAAAACGACAGGTTGAAATGGAGCTTGATTTGGGAGATCAACCAGATGTGCTTAACACAGATTATGTAGCAAACACAACGTTCGAAGGCAAAACAACAGGTTACAATGCACGTAAGGAAACTGCTGCTAAAGTCCGAGAAACTGCAGATGCTGTTAATAAATTAATAGCTTCAACAAGAATGCAATTACCCCCGGGAAAAACAACAGTCACAGTAGAGAACGAACTCATCGGTGAAATACACAAAGAAATTGATAATATAGATAATGGTGTGATTAAAATAGAAGGAGAGATTAAGCCCGGTTCAACGATCGAAATGGAGGCTAACTTGAAATGCGAAGATTCAGACGTAAGGGTGAGGAATTTGGAGTCATCTGTCGTGCACTATCGGCTTTCCGATGCTGCAAAGGGCGACTCCTGGAATGATGCCGCCCTGAAGACTAGTTACGATGATAACTCCGGAGTACTGACCGGAAACTTCACCATATTCGCTGAAGTGGGAAAGACTTACACCTTCAAGACTACGTACGAATCTAAAACGTACGACCAGGAAATAATGATCGACAGTAAAAACGTAACCTACACGGAAACGGTCTCGGACGAATCGGCTTGCATGTAACCCGATTTCAATTCATAAAATACGTTCGTCTGATGCGTTAGCGGGGCTACCCCCAACGAAAGTATACTATAGAGGATAAAACCTTTGCCCCGGAGAAACTGGGCTCCCTTTCGGCAGAGATGACCTATGATGCCAAGATTGTACCCTATGCCGGTCTCGGAATAGGAAATCCGGTGGCCCAGGGCAGCCGTATTAAACTGAATGTTGAAATTGGAGCCATATACACCAATTCCCCGTCGGTTACCATGGAAGGGGACGGCATGCTGGGTCCGACCGCCAACCAAGGACAGGACTTTGTAGACGGCATGAAGGATTTCAAGTTTTACCCGGTGGTGAACGTCGGGCTTTCCTACCGCTTACAAAAGTAATTCAGGCTTAACAAATATTTAAAGAGATAACACCATGAAAAATTTGAAGAATCTATTTAATACTTCACGAATTCTGTTGTTGGTCGGTTTTGCGATGCTTGCCGGTCTGACTGCCTGTGATACTACGGGGCTTACAGAAGCTGCAGACGACTTTAAAGTCATTATCGGACTGGACCCTATTAATTCAGGGGCTACGGTAGTATTATACGATGCTGCCACCGACGAGCTCATCAATGAAACCGTATCGGTTACGCTGGGCGGTCAAAACGGAGATGATGTTATAGATATTTACAGCGATCCGTTAACCGCAGTAGATGTGGAGGACGGTATCTTGAATCTCGGGATTAACAATAACGTGGTTCCCACCGAGGATAATCCGGCTAAAATCACGCTGGAAATGTCGGCGCCCGACTATATTTCCACCACGAAGACGGTGACCCTGTTCGAGGAAGGATTTGAAGAATATACCCTTTCCATGGTGGCCGAGAATAACAAGCCGGAGGGTATTGACACCCAGACTTCCGAAACCACGACCAACGATGACGGTACACTGGCCGAGGATTTTGTGATTGATTCCAACCCGGATGGCACCAATGACGAAGCGACCCGTGTTACTATTCCGGCCGGGGCAACCTTAACCGATGATGATGGAAATGTACTGACCGGAAATATTAAAGCGGAGATTACCAGTTATGATCCCGGAGATCCCACAGCGATGGCCAATATACCGGTTAACGTAGAAGACGTGGCAACCTCGGAAGATGAAGTACCACAAATATTAGGATATAGTGATATCGAGATAATCGGTTCATCGAATAAAAGGGCTTCGAAAATTACTATTAAAAGCAAAAGTGCTACAGAGTATTCCACAACTGTCGTACTTTCTGAAAAATCCAGACGTGAAGTTGGAGATGTGGTAAAGGTATTTGTTAATGGATTATTTAAAAACAGAGCCGAAAAAGAAGTGATAAAACTGTCAGACAATAAAATCGGAGTTCAAGTGACACATGATGAGCTAATTAATTATGTATTTGTTTATTCTTCTCTGGGTGATGCTGTGAATGTTGAATTTGATTATGACAAAGTTGATATCACTCCTAACGGGTATTCCGGAGGAGATCTTCGAGGGATAGCTAACTCATATGGACTATCCCTGACCTTTAAAGCTACTTTAGCTGAAGAACCTCAAGAGGTAAAGAGTACATTAAATAAAAATGAAATCTGGATTAGTGGTGATCCAAGTAATATTCACATCACCGATCCGGTAGATGTGGTTCTGTATGATAACGAAGCTTTTCCTGAGAAAGACGACTTGCCCATCAACCTTCCCCAAGCTCCTGCGAACCTTATTGATGCCACCATCAACGTTAATCTCGAGTGCCCAACGGTGGGTCAGACGGTAAATGTTACCACTATTCCCCAGGCTTCCGTTTTATACCGCAAAAATAACACGGAGGGTAAATGGAGAGTAGTTACCGATATCGAATGGGTATTTAACGATGACGAGAATTACCTGGAAAGTGGTTCTTTTGATGTTAACGGTGTAGAAGGAGGTGAAAATTATACCTTTAAATTGTCCTACGATGGCAATACGGAAACAAAATTACTCAATAATATGCAGGCTGCGAATACCATCAAAATCACAGATGAGATAGACAGTATTTGTGAGTAGTAGGTAAGTTGGTTTCACAATTTACAGAACCCGATTGTATTCCTGCAGCCGGGTTTTTTATGGCCTTTTAAAATGATGAATTAGGGAGTATGGTTAATGGCGTGGTTTTACCCCAAACTTCATATAAGAGACTGGTTTAGTTATAAACTCATTTCATCGAGAATCTGAGGTGGGCGGCATGGTTCCGAACACCCGATCCCACAACGTGGTTGAAACCCCGAATGCCTTCTCCGGGTACTTGTAGTGATGTAGCGCGTGATGACGGTACTGGATGTTCAGAAAAGAAGGCACCGGTTGATCATGTATCGAATAGTGGACATAGGTATAAAGCAGGTAACCGGTCATAAATCCCGGCATAAACACATAGACCAGCTTGCCCAGCAATAGCCAATATCCCCCGAAAAGCATTCCCACAATGATCAATCCCGGTACCGGTGGCATGATCAGCCGTTCTTTGTCCCTCGGATACTCATGATGAATGCCGTGAATGGTGAAAGCGATTTCTGCGGCAATTTTCGAATCGGGAAAATATTCGTCGATATGGTTAATGTAGCGGTGGAAAAAATATTCGAAAAACGTCCAGAAAAACATGGCTCCCACGAAGATGGCCATCCCGGAAACCACAGAGCCTAGCACTTTCTCCCGGTATCCCACGTAAAGCATGACGAGCGTGATGACGATATAGATACTTGCTGATATCTGGGGTCTCGTTTTGGTAAGCGGCTCCAACCACTCGTTTTCAAATAAAACGCCCTTTCCCCTGTTTTTGATCTCGTAGTCGTGCATAATGGATCCCCTTATTTATAATGAAAGTTTAATCCAACAGGATAAACAGTGGAATTAATAGCTCTCCCTCACTTAAAATCTGTATACCTTTAACCCTGGCTATCCACCTTTTTAAATATAGCAATCCATTTCCATTATTTTCAATAAAATGCGGGAAACTTCTCAATCGGAGGCGGGAATTCTTCTTGTTATTGTCGGCCGGGCGATAAACCTATGGCATATACGACTCGTAGAACCGGATTTGCTCGATTCGCATTAGGGAATCACATATCGAAGGGGCGGGAACACTTTCATTTCTCTCTTATTTCAACGTACTATTTACAATATACCGCGATATCCCCCTATGATCCAAAACAAACTTAATGTCGCCAATTAACCTATAAGTAATAGAAAGTAATAGGTGTTTAATAGTAACTTAATGATGGGTTTGTGGCCTATTTTTACTTGGAATCATGATATCCAGCACCCTCACCTTCTATAGCTTAAAGCTTTGAGTCCGAATAAAAATGAAGTTCTTCTTGGCACTATACTTCAGTCAACGAAAAAATGGCGGACTCTCCGTCATTCTCTTTCGTCAACATCCCCCGTTCCCAGAGCGTGTTGCAATGATTCCAAATCATTTGATTGGTCGGTCCTTTATCCGGATTCACCTTAATGGTTTTCAACCACCGCATTAATTGATAAAACTCATATAGCTCGGTATCCAATGTTAACTCCATTTTAGTTTTTTTGTCCATATAAGAGAGGAATCGTTTCGATGTGGTACAGCCGGGTATGTCCTTCTACGGTATCACCAATCCCGTAGTAGACGAATCCCACATTCGACCAGATGTCCTTTCCGAAATGCGGGAACCGGATCACCCGGGCATCCGGCAACAACTTGATCTTTCCACTGCTGCCCTCCAGGGGCCCGTTGCAGCAATGGTAGGTATATACTTTGGCCTTTTTGCGATATAGCATACTCCTGTCATTTTAATTATTGTTTTATTGGACGGAGCGTTAGCTGCAAAACCAACATCGAGAGGCGGAAACACTGACATTATGCTGCAGACCGACGTATATGTCACCTGCCATCCAGTAACAACAGGCAACCGGACACCATGCCGATCTTCAACACAGCCCTAACTCCCGAAGGCTCCGTTTACTGGACGTGACGGCAGGTCTCCTGACTTACCGGCGTATTCGCTGCACCTTCCCACCTCGTTCGGGGCTGAGGCAGTGGCATCACAGCAAACCTTGCCGGATTACAGTTGCGGGAACAGTTCCGGATTTTGACCCATGGGCCATCACCGGATTCCCTTTTCATTCGCCGAGGGCGAACACCGTCAAGTCTTTCTACAATTAAATATGATTTCGGACTGATTTCAAATATGAATTTAAATACCTTTGATAAAGCTCCACCGCTAATCCCTCATTTTATTTTCGGCTCATATATAAGCTCTTTTTTAAGCGACGTAATCTTAAGGAGGAATCACAATATCCGGGAATCAACCAGTGTTGTCATTTTCAATCCCGAGTAGTTCAGGGTAATGGTTAAGCATCCAGATGGCTATTATATCGTAGCTTCCGTGCCAGATGATAATAAGCAGCAGGCTGCCAGTCAGAGAGTAGGTAAAGCCGAAAGCCATACCAAGTAAAGTTGTTAGCAAGAAGTAACTCAACGAGACAAAGTGCATAAGTCCGAAAACCACGGCGGCAGTGGCAATGGCGAGTTCGACCGACATATAACCCGCCAGCCAGGTTTGCAGGAAACCACGAAAAAACACCTCTTCCCCGATCCCCGCCATCGAGGCCAGGATCACAGTCTGCCAAAAACTCAAACCCTTAAATAAGGGGCGGAGATATTTAACAATATCCACCAGCGAGTCAGCTATCCGGAATCGGGTAAGAATGGATACCCCCATATAAACCAATACCCCTCCAAATAATCCCCAGAATATAGCGTGGGCTACCCCTGCAGGTGCAAGCTGCCAGGGGGTGCCGGTTACATAAATAAGAACACCACCGACCAGCAGTGCTGCACCGGGCGCTGATACCATCGCTGTGAAAGAGAAAGAATGCTCTGCTTGATGGGGGGTCATGGGTTTTAATTGAAAGAGTGAGTTAAAGCGTGAAGAATGCAATGAATAGCTTTATCACCATCTGAAGGTATAATTGTATTTGATTAGTATAGCCCGCTGGTCGCTTATCGGGAGATTTGGCCCTGACAGCACAGATCGGTTGGTATTAAGCTGTTCATTGTAGACGATATACAAGTCGTTTCCTTGTTTGGGATTATAGCGAAATCTAAGGTTGCCTATTAGAACATCTGAAGCGCTGTTATACTGAACAAAGGAAGAGATGGTAAACTCAACACTTGGGGTAACCTCCATTCGAAGACGTCCAATGTGCGTTTCAAGTTCCTTATTACGCTCTGCAAACCGAATATGATTATACTCGTAAAATCCATTCAAACGTAGAAAACGCGAAACATTCCAGGTGGGACCGACAGAAAAAGACCAGCGCTTGCCGTCATAAAATTGTCCGCCTAAGACCCACCGACGATCTCGCATCCCACGAGCTCGGCATGGAGTAGCTTATTTCCACGGTATAACCCAATGCGACGACTATAGAATAATCTGTTAGAATCACCGAAATTGAACGCAAAGTTGCTCGAACGTTCCTGGAAAAACTTGCGCTTTTCCGGAAAGAAAAGAGGAAAGCGGCTGAGATTAACTTTCTGGTTGTCCGCCTCTATCTGGGCAAAATCCGTATTAACCGTCATATCAAGCGTCAAATTACTGGTAATTCCGTACTTTATATCCAGGCCGGCATCATATGTCAAGTTATCCTCACGATTGTAGTTGGTCCCGGCGCTATTCAACGTATGCTGCTGCCCAAGTCCGGCGAGCAGATAGGGCTTGACCTGCAAGGGTGGCTCCGGCTGTAAATCTTTGAATACCGCATCTTCTGACTGGGAAGGTTTCATATGACTAAAATATCCCCATTCGGGAGATATATTTGGATAGGTATCAAATTCATTTTCGCGGGATAAAAATCGCAATGCTGTTAGCCCCATAACAACCTGCCCCTTTTCATTGGTCTCAAAACGCAGGCTGGAAACAGGAATACGCATCTCGGCAAACCAGCCGCTTGTATCTTGACGAACCTCAACCTCCCAGACGGTTCCCCAATCCATATCGAAGGGCAGGCTACCACTGGCGTCATTGATAATCGAGGCATCAGCCCGATGTCCGGTGGGGGATGTTGCAAATATATTGGCATTTTCATTGTCGTTAAATGTGTCCAACTGAATTGCAAAAAGATCCGAATCAGAACGCGCATAATCCCGTTTAAAGGAGGCGACGGAGACAGGTTGCGCATCATAACACCGACAGGCTGCATATAAATAATCACGGGTATATCCTACCAGTACTTGCGTTTTTTCTGTCGGATCCTCCCCAAAAACCGGACGCATTTGCGTAAGAGGCAGTAAACGAGCATCCCTCCACTCCGATTCGCCTATATGACCATCCAGCTCAATGGATGAATTAATTTTGGGGATGACAATTTGCCCGATCTTTTGATTTTGTGCTTCTACACTGACACAGGAAATAAGAAACAGGAGTACGACAAGACCAAGAGGAACTGATTTCGATACCATCATTGAAATTTTGAGCTTGATTAAGCCTTCAACCCGATTCGTGAATCTTTTTCGCCTCACGAGCACCGGAACGAAGAGCTCCTTCCATGGTACTGCGCAGGATGGTCGTGTGTTCGCCGGCAAAGCGGATATTGCCGTGGGGTTTCTGCAGCGGTTCGAGATATTTGGTCACTTCACCGGGTGCCGGCCAGCTCAGACCTCCGAGTGCATAGGGATCTTCAGTCCACTTTTTGACATAGCTGTTCTGGTGATGTTTGCGGACGCCGGGATGAACTTTGTCGATACCCTGCAGCGTTCGTTCGATCAACTTCTTCTCCGGTAGTTCGGCAGCTCTTTCAGCGTTTTTCCCATCCCGATAGCTTTCCAGAATTGCGGGACCATCTTTTCGTCCACTGTAACCGTTAATTTGATCAACATCAAGATCGGTATAGGCCGTGCCCGATTCGCCTCGTTCTTTCCAGTAGGGTGTGTCGACCGTAAGATACGTCCTCGTGAAATCAACATATGAGAGTTTATCTATTGCTTGCTGTTTTTCGGACGGCAAAGCGGGATCGAATTGAATCTTGTTCAGCACCCTGGTCGGGAACGTACATATCACCTGATCGGCCTCAAAGGTCCGGTGCGTTTCATTTTCCAGAGCCTCCACCTGCACGCCGTCACCTTGGTCGGTTACCTCCGACACTTCAACACCGTACTTAATGCGATCGCCCAGCTCCTCCGCCATCGCACGCGGCAGCTGATCATTTCCGCCGACCAGGATAAAGGGTTTACCTCCCATAAAGAGGCCAATGTCAGAGAATGCCATCGAAAGTGCGGAGGTCTGATGCGGGAGTCCGCCAAACCATTGCGTGTATTTAACGAGTTTCACCGCTCCCTCACTGGCTCCCTGAGAACGCATATACTCGGCCAGTGACTTATGGTCGAGCTTCACCATGGGAGCTTCATCCCAAGTATCCGGATTGGAAATTTCGGACGGCAGGCTGTCAATGATATACTTTTTGACGATGCCCATCGGACCCAGTTTCTGTTCCTCGGCTGTCAAATCATAGGGCCACTGGTCCATCTCCTTGGCCGTAAACCGCTTCCCGTTGAGATGATACACCGGATTCTCCGGCAAACTCCATATCGTTTTTTTCAAGTCATACTTTTTAATATACCGCAGCGCATGCGTAAACGTATTGGAAAAAGCCATACCTCCCTCCTCGGCATACAGCTTGCCCGGAAAAGAATCGCGGAGCGTAGATACACGTCCCCCGGGCCGTCTGCGCGCTTCCAGAACGGTGACATCGTGACCGGCCTCGACGAGTTCCAGTCCAGCCGCAAGTCCTGAAAGCCCTGCTCCCAGGACCAGTACCTTTTTCGGATTTTGGGTTGTTCCGGAGATCGGCGTAGCCCCCTGCAGCGAACCGGGCAGCATGATGCCGGCACCTACAGCGCCCATCCCCATCGTTAGCTGTTGCAAAAACGCTCGACGTGACAAGCTTTGTCCTTCATCCCCCATAATAGGTAGTTTTTAATTTTGAAAGAGTGTTAAAAAACTGCGTGAAAATGCGATGAATAGTTTTATAACCGTCTGAAAGTATATTTGTACTTGACTAAAAATAGGTCGTTAATTTCCTTGCGGGATACATCTGCAGGCGTCCGACTCACGCCCTTTGCGGTAATCTCAAACGCCCAGGTAAACACCATCGCCAGGGGAAAGCCCAGGATCACCGCAAAGACAATCATTTTCAACACCCACGGCGGCGCACCAAACGCGTCCGCAGCTATGGATGCAGCTTGAACCACTATCCACCCGGTTACGGCATACACTACCGCCACCTTATAGATGTTACGACGTTTTAGCTCCCTGAAGAACGTATTTAGATTCATGATCCCCCAGCTTATTAAAGCCTACGAATAATACATATAAAATTATGTATTAATGAACAAGAAAAAAACCTATCTGGCCAACTTCTTCCGTGGCATTAATCGATATCCACAGCGGTTTTTCTATTTCTTCTGAACGGTGTCCGGGGGACCTTTTTTCGGCATATTCTGAGGTTTCATGGAGATGTACGGCGTCTTGGGCTCCACCTCCGGCGGGAGCGGATCGGGCATCGGATCGCCCTTCGGTCCCAGCGATTTTAAATAGGCATAGATCGCCCGTGCGTCTTTTTCGCTGATTTTATTGATATTAAACCACGGCATGGGAAGTTTGGCAAATTTCTCGGTATGCAGCAGATCAACCCATTGGTCTGCCGAGTAATTCTGAACGCTTAGGCGCAGATTGTCGGCATACGTAGTGCCCCAGGGACCTCGCCAACCGACTTTACTGCCGAGAAAACGCTTATCTTCCGGGATGTTTCCTCTTTTCATGATGTAACCGGCGGTGTGACAATCATTACAACCCCCAATAGTTACTAAATAACGACCGGCTTCCGCTTTGGATTCAGCTACCACGTGGGGTTCAGTCCCCTTTTTTTGGTTTTCGGCACTACTCTGACAGCCGAACATCATAAAAAGAAATCCGAACAACAGCACTCCCTGCATCTTTCCAATAACACCCCATTTTCGCTCTACATTATAAGAACGGTACATAATGAACCCTCCCCGATATTAGTTTTGGTTAGCGTACATTCTTTACGATACACACCTACGGCTGAAAATATACCCCTTCTTGTCAAACAATATTATTAGTTACCAAATAAATTCGCGCAATAAATAGCCTACCCCTATACACCAAATCAATAATAACGAAGAATATCTATTTTGTGGAAATTAATTTATATACTTCTACAGCTTTGTGCAAATAGATCCCCTTCACAAGATGGTTACAGCTATATTTTATTTTTTTTCAATATCTTTCATTCCACACCACCATATCCTCATACTCATCCCTTTCACGCAGAGTCCCGAGGAGGGCGGGGAAAAGATACCAACAATAGGCCGCCGCAAAATAATCCCATTGCGAAACCTTGCGAAACGCATTCATAGCTTTATCGGGGCGTTGCAAGGCGGACAGGATCAAGCCGGTGGAGACATAATCCGGTTCTCGTCGGACCCGCTCAAGCTGTTTTTCGGCCTTGCCTGCCACTCCCTGTACCTTGTGTACGATCGCCATCAGCGTTTTGGTTCTTGCATTGGACCATACTCCCTCCCCGGGAACCAACGCATCCGCCTCTTCCAGGGCAAACAACGCATCCGAATACTGCCGGTTGTGGTACAGGGCCAGCCGATTGGGGCCGGAGATAAAAGATTGCTTTAAAATTGCCCTGTTCATCCCGTAACTCAGGGGAACCCAGTATATAAAGCGTAACCATCTTGACCTATGGCCTCTTTAAAAATCTACTTCCACTCTTAGATATCAATCTAAGAAACATCTAGAAGCTGGCAAAGAGTGGCATTTATCTTCCACATCGAAGCAGAAACATGAAAGTTTTTCATTCTTTTTTTGTAGGTCCTATCGCATGGTTTCTATTCGAATTTAACTCATAATCCAACTAAAAAATAGTTTCGGGAGGTTTAGCTTTATGTTTTTTAATGAACAAGGTAATCCGTCTGAATCTTCTATTGACCGTTTTAAATACCCTATACATGTTGTCACGCTTTTCCTTTTGTTGTGCACACCACTGTTGTTAATCAGCTGCAGCGACAATCCCGCGTCCACCGATAATAATGATGATAATAAGGTGAACAGGGAAGTAGCCTGGGAACAGACGCTCGAGTCTAACGCCAATAACTGGCTCACCGACGAAGTCAGCGGTCCCACCGGTTGGTGCGGAGATATTGTACATCATACCTCCAACAACGGTCCCTATGAAGCCTCCAACGGATCCGGCTACGCAATTGCAGAACATGGCGCGTGCAACGATTACTGGCAGGAAAACGGCTTTCCCAGCAGCGGTCCCTACGCCTTTTACGGGAAACGATTCGATCAATGGCCATCCGGCGGCTTTGCCCAGAGTTTGGATATCTTTCTCAATCCCGCCTGGGCGGCCGGTCCCGAAGGTTCTGTCTTCACGTTTTCCAATGCGTTTCGCTTACTGGATGGAGAATATCCGAACAATTTAAGATACGTATACATACCGGTTACGAAGAAAAACGGGAAAATGCGGGTGGCCGGAAATGAAATTTCCGGGAGAGGCTGGTATAACTTTCATGTTGATTTCACCGATAACGAAGGAAATCTCCAGGTCCAATTCACCTTGCGGCGAGATGGCAACCAACTGTTTACCGAGGAGCTGACAGAAACGGCCATCAGCGAGGAAAAAACATCCTCTTTTGAGGCCAACAATATCGGCAACGGGTATGCCTGGTTTGTAGCTATTAATCCGAATCTCCGCATTCCCTTTGACGAACAAGAGCGACTTGAGTAAGGTTTGTCTGCTGGTTTGTTGGCAAATTTAAAATCCCGAAATGTTTATTCATACTCCCTACATCCAGGGGACTATCGAGCAAAAGGGCTTACTCAGGGGATACTCGTGGACCGGCGGGGGATAGTACCGTTTGCCAAGGCGCTACCAGATAACCGCTGAATACAAACGGGCATCCTGATATTTTATCCGGTCAGCTAAAGGGTAAGTGCTCACAAGTTCGATAGTTCCCCTGGCTTTAATGTTAAGACTGAATAACGCTAGTTTTGCAAAGTACGAGTATTTTAGTTCAGATTTTGAAACTTAATTAAAATACCCTCGACATGTGGATCGATAGCTCTATACATACATCCTTCAGTACCATGCCCCTCAAATATGTTGTGCTTATACTTTTGGGGTTAATGACAACTCTTGTAATTCAATGCAATGACTCTTCACCAACCGGTAATGATCCGAATCCTCCTCCAACTGCGCCAGATACGGTAGACTATTCACAAATAATGGGCGAATGGGAAGGAGCTCTACCCTATCAAAATCCAAGAGAGGATAATTATGAAAGTGATTCCCTATATTTTACACACTTTGAAATCACCAGAAAAAGAGCAGCTGTTGGCGACTCGGTTGGCATTACGAGATGGGATAACAGGGACGAATATTGCACTGGAACACTAACGGCCCATACACCATCGGGGGATACTACCATGATTACAATATCAAACATTAATGCGCAATCTTCATCGGTATGCGGACACAGAACTGACTTGGACATGCCGCTTCAACATTTCAGCAATGAGAACCAGGAGTATATAAAGGTGCTTACTGACTCTATCGTGGCTCCTGGAAAATTATATCCCAAATAAGTTCTTATTGAAAAATTCATCCAGAAAATCAGTATTACAATTAGTGGGCCTTTACCGTTCTTTCTGAACCACTATTCTAACTTCACGCCCGGCCAGATTCATGGTTTTGGTCTTAATCTCGGCCTTCTCCGATTTAACCAACTGTTCCAGCCGCTCCCGGGCTTGCTGGACGCGGGGCTGCAATTCCGGGTCGGCCTTCTTCCAGGCTTTAATAAAACGGCGGTAGGCGGCAGCCGCTTTTTTAGGTTTGTTCATCTGTTCATATAGCCGTCCCAGCCGATCGTGGGTCAATGGATAGTGCCATGCCGCCACATACCAGTCTTCAGCTTTTCCCAATTGTCCCATCTCACGATATAGATCCCCCCGCCAAATGGCTCCAAATAGAAATGCCGCATTAGCTCGACTCCAATGATCGGCTGCTTCTTTAAGCTTCCCATTTCGCCATGCCGCATAACCTTTAAGCTCATTTTTTGTCATTTCTATCATATTATCGTAGCTCTGATCTCCCCAAAAACTATCAGCTAATACCCGATAGTTGTTAGCCAATTTATTCAACTCATCCGCTTTACCCAGTTTTACGAGATCTATCCCTGCACAAATCAATGGTATAGGCGTTGGTTCAGCAGGGAAATTATCGACATCAAAACCGGAAGTGGTTATCGAATCAGGAATATTATAACCTACACTTAATTGAAGTGCATGATAACAAGACCATTGTTGTCTGCCAGTATTGATTTGCCGGAAGTAGTTATAAGCCTGTTGGATCTTCCCGCGATTTAATGCATTTCTCACCAGCAAACGAGTCAAATTATCATGGTCCGTATCTTTTCTTTTTCGGAGGATATGAAGAACTTCATCATAAACCTCAATCTCGTTGGGATGCGTGAATGAATATATAGGCTGAGGGAATTTCAACCTAACGGAAAGAGTATCCAGTTCTCGGCGAGCGCTTTGCTGTTGATCCGCGTTACCAAAAATCAGTTTCCAATAGGTTTGAAAGCGGGTCTTTTGAATGCCATCCGGATGCTTTTCAATACGACGAGCGGCCAACGCGCTGTCGTGATGAAACGACATTGCCAGGGTGACCAGATGGGTGTAATAGGGGGCGACTCCCGGATCAAGTTGATTGGCTTTTTGAAACGCTTTATCCGCCTCGGGCCATCCACCCGGGACAAATCCATGATACAGAACTTCTCCATACAGATACCAAATTTGCGGATCATCCGGGTATTTATCGGTTAACTGACGCAGGGTATCAGAAACAGCTACATTCTTCCTTTGTGCCACAAATAAATGAAAAGCTTGAAGGCGGTTTCGCTCACGAGGCGATAAGCGTTGGGAAAGCTTCAAAGCGTTTTTTATTGAGGCAGTCGGCACCTCTCCTGTCCACCAGCGACTCAAGGCCAGGCGAACATAAGCGAGGGCAAAGGAGGTGTCCTCCCGAGTAGCTTCCCTAAAGTCCCGAACAGCCGCTTCGTATTTGCCGGCACGGTATTTTCGTTCGCCCGACAAAAAAGATTTGAGGGCGGAAAGTGAAGTGGTAGTCAGCTTGGCCAGGTTAACCGATGGCAAGGCTTCCCCACTCTTCTCCAGCATAACGCCCAACACCTGTCTTGTGAGGCTGTCGGCCAAATGGGAGACACGGTCCGTCGAACCCCGAACCTCGACCTGTCCCAGCTCTTTCCCCGATCCGGTAGCATGAACATCCGCTGCAAATCGCAATTCCTCTCCCATTTGTACTGCTGATCCGATGACGGCATAACCGGCTCCGACTTGTTGGGCCACCGTTAGCGCTTCATCCTTCGTTACACCACTTCCTTTCTTTGTGTAGTTTTCCCAGCGTGCAAAGATTGTGCGATCGGCAATGGCACGAAAACCGGCCGCTCCATCCAGTCCGGTGCTGAGCATGGTGACCATTCCGTCGCGCCATGTGTCGGCACCCGCCCCCGATACCTGGAAGGGAAGCACCGCCACGGTCCGTTCCCTAACCTCAGGTTCGGATGTACCACCGTCCGGCCAGAACCAATACCCGAGGGCCGCAATGATTAAAAACGCAGTCAGTGTCAGCAAAACGGGAGCCGTAGATTGCATGCTTTCAGCCTCGCGGTTCGGCGGAGGCTCGTCTGTATTCGGCGTTTTACGGATCCCTTCCGGGCTCATTTCAAAGGCCCAGGCCACCACCAGGGCGATAGGAAAGCCGATAATCAGGATAGCAAGGAAAAATTGATCGGCCCAGCCGGGCAGTTTCGTAGCGGGAATAAGCAGATCAACCGCCTGCATCCCGAAGAATCCCACCACGATGTAGGTAATGGCCACCTTGTAAACATTCCGGCGCCTGAGCTCACGAAAGAAGGTTTGTATGTGTCGAAAAAAGTGACTCATTGATGGAGCTTTGTTCTATACTTCAACATGTTTACTTCTATGACTGGCTCAATTTATCCAGGAGTTGGGTTAATCGATTTATCATTGACTTTAGCTACGACATTTTTGATCCATGAGAACGAATTCATTCAGTTCCTGCCCCCTCTGATGCATAACCAACTGCAGCCTCTTGAACTACCCTATGAACATCACGGTTAACAAGGATATAGGGCTCAACCTTTACACCGGCTTCATTGAGCCGTTCATAAAAATTGGGAATAGCGGATTTGGCAAATGGAATTATTCCTCCCATGATATGGGTTAATTCCATCAGTTGCTGCGGCCCCAATTGGGAACTATCCACCTCGCGTGCGATCCGGTTGGCCTGCTCATTGTTGCCGGCTGCAAAATGGGCCAAGCCTCTTTCCAGTTTCAAATTGTAGTCAGTTTCTTTGATCCCGGGTACTTCATTACCTTTAAATCCCTCCACAAGAGATGGCCATTGAGGAACGACGCGCTGTTCCAGGGATTTTGCCTCTTCGATACGCCCAGCATCCAATAAGGCAAACAACTTTTTATACAACATCGCACTTACATTACGCATTCTAATCTTATCATATATCTTCAACGCTGTATCCTTACGGCCCAGCATGAAATACGAGTTTGCCAGCCTGACTCGCATCGACTTACTGTTGGGGTCTCGCTTGATAGTCCGTTTCAGAAGTGAGCTAGCAAATTGCGCATGTCCAGTGATCACTAATAAATTGTGCTCCCAGCTGCAACAGGAGCGGACGTACTTACGCTGAAGCTTTTCGTCTTTTTTAAGTTTACGTATGAGATGATCCACAGAACTCCAATCATCTGAAAAATAGGTCCGTACCAATCGATACTTGAACTGCAGGCCCGTCGTATCCGAATGGCGGATCGCCTTGTTCAGATCCTTGAGCATCAATTCATGAGCTTTTTCATTGGACAGCGAATCCGAAGGCGGCGATAGCAAACCGCTGATCATATGATAGAAAGCATCACTGTGATTAAAATGGGCCGCTGCAAAACCGGGATCCATCGACGTCGCTTTTTCAAACCACGTATTCGCTTTCCATAATAAGTCGATATCCTCTCCTGATCCATGCGCCTTCCCATATAGCTCCATCCCCTTCAGATATGCCTCATACGCCCGGACATTACGCGTCCCGAACATGAACATTTTGCGGCGCTTGTCCTCGTTTAAATACACATCCAACGCCGAGGCAATACTTTCGGCAATATCTTCCTGAATGGCAAATACCGAGTCAACGTGGCGGTCATAGGTCTTTGACCACAGGTGCGACCGATCTTCGGCGCGAATCAACTGGACAGTGACTCGCAAGTCATCTTTATGGCGGCGGACCGACCCCTCGACAATGTGATTTACATTCAGCGTATCCGCAATCTGATGCAGCGGCACATCCTTATCGCGATAATAAAAGGAGGAGTTTTTGGCAGTCACTTTTAATCCGGGCAGACGCGCCAGGCTGTTCAGCAGTTCCTCAGCCAACCCATCGGCAAACCATTGCTGATCTTTATCCGGTGAATAATCGTCAAACGGCAAGACGGCCACCGACGGTTGCTGTTCCACCGTATTTGCTTGGCTACCAGAGGTATTGGAAGTATGGTAGGTCCCCGCCCACCAGATACGCTCGGCCGCCAACAACACCACCGCAAGGCTAAGAAGCCCGATGATCCAGTAGTTTAGCGACCGACCCGTTTCATGGCTGATCGATGCTTCTTCCGGTACGTCACGAGTGCGCTGAATGCCCTCCGGAGTGATTTCAAACGCCCAGGCAAAGACCAGAGCGATTGGAAAACCGATTAAAACAAGCAGAATCACGAATTTGGTCGTCCATTCCGGCATCTCCAGGACCGGAAATACGTTGGTTGCAACCTGGATAATAATCCAGCCCGTCAGGCCATAGGTAACCGCCACCTTATAAATATTACGACGTTTTAGCTCCCTGAAAAAGTTTTTTAATCTTTTATAAATGGAAATTCCCCCGTATCTAAAATAACCAGTTAGCCTTTAACCTATTCCCCATTCATTTCCTCATTATTTAATAGTAAGATAAATTTATTCTTTTGCAAATACGGCATGGAAACTTGTTCATATTCTCCTTGTGCCCTGGAATTCGATAGGGCTTTTCACTAATCTGCTGACACCTAGCAAAATGAATTCCCATGAAGTGAATAATCTGTCTCAACCCGACGGCTGCCGGTATTCTCGTTACGGTAGGTGAGTCCGGTCGACCCCTCCTCTATGACAGCCTTTGAATTAATCTACTTTTCATTTGATATACTTCTGGCACCATCTATTTTACATTAAAGGAAGGTAACAGGTAAATTACAAACAGCCAGAGGATTACGGGTCACTAAACAGAGGATGAGATATGGGGAACCTCCTCCGACAGATAAATACTTTTTTTGCCGAACTGCGACGCCGCAACGTCTACCGAGTTGCCGGAACGTATCTTGTAGTTTCTTTCTTTGCCCTTCAGGTAGTGGATTTACTCATTCCCGCGACCAAACTACCGTCATGGATTAATGGATTACTGCTGGCCATTTTGATTGTCGGGTTTCCTATAGTTCTTTTCATTACTTGGGCTTTTGAGGTAAGTCCGGAGGGGATCCGACGCACGCCTTCAGCGGATAGCGAACCTGTCCCGGAAGAAAGAAAAGAAACTTTTCCGAATGCGATGTACTTGACCATAGGCTTGGCGATTCTGGGTATCCTGATGGCCGGATATTGGTATTGGCCAGCCGATAAAGTCCAAAAACCCGTCATACAAAAAAAATCGATCGCCGTTCTACCCTTCCAAGTCTCCGGATCGGGTGCCGATACCTGGCGCGACGGAATGGTCACGATGCTCAGCACAGGCCTGGATGGGGCAGCGGAATTGCGAGCGATTGCCGACCGAACTATTTTTGCGGCCCTGCAAAAACTTGGATCGGAACAAAAGGCCATCAACAGTAATAAGGCTATAGAAATAGCCCGCAATCTCGGGGCTAGCTATGCAGTGGTCGGTTCGGCCGTCAAACTGTCAGACAAGATCCGCTTCGTTGCCGAAGTGCACGCAACTACCTCCGATCAGAAACTCGGCCAAGCTCGCGTGGAGGGTGCTTCGGATAACGTTCCTCAACTCGCCGACCGGTTGACTCGCCGGCTACTGGAAATTCTGCTTGAAAAAAGCGGCCAATCCATTCCCTCAATAAACTTACCTGAACTTACGACCTCGTCTCTTCCCGCTCTCAAGGCGTTTTTGAAAGGCGAACAACTCTACCGGTCCGGCGACTATAAGCAATCAATTGAAAATTACAAAACGGCCATACGCCAGGACAGTTCCTTCGCTCTACCGTATATTCGACTTTATGACGTTAAAGGATGGGTGGAAAGTGATTATGGTGAAAAATACTTGGAAAAAGCGTATCAACTAATCGATCGCCTTCCCCGCCGCGAACACCGGGTCATCCGTGCGTTATATCTTCGAAATCAAGGATACTTTGGTAAAGCTGCCGATTCACTACGCCATTTAACCCGAGAGTACCCGGACGATCCGTGGGTCTGGTATCGATATGGAGAAATTTGCAGACATCTTCATATCTCCCACCGCTATTCCGAAATGGACCAGGCATTCAAAAAAGCGATATCCCTAGATCCCGGGGCAGCTTCCTACTATATCCACTACGTAGAATTGGCCATGTCCTACCATCACGACAGCCTTATGACGGCCCGACGACTTGCTACAGACCCAAATGCTATCCACTACAGTAAAAAATATCACCAAACGGCCAGTAAATTGATTTTTGGCCGTCCGTCACAGCAAGAAAAAATCATAGCCTCCCTGGATACGATGACCATTGATAATAATCCCCCCCACTTTGAATATCTTTTTAGATATACCATGCTTTCTCCCACGGACCTTGACTTGGCTGAGCAAGTTATTCAGCAAATTCTAAACATAGATGGAATTACAGATAAATATCGAAATACTCAGCAAACACGAATGATCTTTCTTGCTTATCCACAGGGGCGGTTGCGAGATTCCTACAGGCGAATCAAGGAGTATGATGCGCCCGTATTCAGAAAGTGTATAAGTGCTTATTCAATGAGTTTAGGTTATGCATCGATGGAGAAATTTGTCATGAAAGATTCCCTAAAACTAGATCCCATGGTCTCTGATATTTCAAAGGACAGAATATATGAACTTTTTTGCCGGGGGATCCAACGTATCGAACAAAATCCAAATGCAAATCTTTCAAATCTAACAGCACACCTTCGAGATATCTTAAAAAAACAGGAAAACAGAAAAGGGTATTTGCATGGAATTATTAATGAACTAAAGGGATACCAGGCCTGGAAGCAAGGAGACCATGAAGAAGCCGCTGGATTATGGGAAAATGCATCTTATTCTTATGATGTCGGAGCCATCTGGCGAGGTGAGCTTTATCGGCAAATGGGCAAGCTGGAAAAGGCTGAAGGATGGTATCGGGCGGCATGGTCGCATCCGGTAGCCCATGAGCGACTCGGCTTGCTCTATGAACAGATGAACAAACCCCAAAAAGCAGCCGCCGCCTACCGTCGTTTTCTAGAAGCCTGGAAAGACGCCGATCCGGAGCAGAAACCCCTCGTCGAGCAAACCCGTAAACGACTTGAAAAATTGATTAAATCGGAAAATATGGTTAAAAGGAAAGTCCTGTAAAGCTTAAAACTGGATCTGCACGACACTCCACCCGGGACAAAAAATGTGGGGGCGGATTTCATTTTGAATTCACGCAGATGCTGTCATGCATTTTTCCTCCAGTTGCTGGAATAGACTGGAAAGACGTGCTCTTTGCTCCTGAACGGTATCGGATATGGAGGAGAGGTTTTCGTCGGCATAGGGTTCGGTACCGGCGATTTCGAGGCAGTACTCCATACCTTTTTCAAGGTTCTTTTTAAATTTACGCAATTTTTTAAAGTCGGATTCATTGCCTTCTGTGTCGTCGATCAGATCCTCAAAATAGTCCACGTACATGACCATCTCCTTGGCAAACATATGGGGACGTTCCGACGGTACGAGCGATTCGCCGCGGCCGTAGATATGATCCACCATTTCACGGAGACTGTATTCACGGTCGAACCAGGCGATGTTGGGACCGGGACAGATGGCCTGCGGGGCCCGGTGTTCTTCCAGGATACCCAGGTTGATCAGCGCCCCGTTTCCGAGATGCGAACACAAGCAGGTTTTGGTGAGCGCTTTTTGTCGCAGCTTCTCCTTTTCTGCTTCCGGGATATCCTTCTGTTCAATCCGGTGGAGTTTCAACTTCTGGTAATCGCGAGAAGCCGTGCAGATGGGCTGATCGGTAAACTCGTCATTGAACTTGAGAAATCCTTTCGGACACGGAGATCCCGGTTTGTCTTTTTCGATGCGCTCGTCGCGTTTTTGCTCGGACCCGGTGTTTTTTACGTTGTTGAACGGGACACCCAAGGGGGATACCTCACTCAGGAAAAGATCTTCCGACGTAGCATCCTCCAGAAGGTTTCTTGTGGTACGATCTACCGTCGTAGCCTCGGGAACCAGCAGAAAAGGACTGCCCCACCCGGTTGCATCCATGTTATACTCTTCCAGCAGCCGACGAGTTTCCCCGTAGTTGCCGATACCGCCCTGGACCGTCAACCGGGGTTCCGTCACGGACCAGTCCGATTTGAATCCGTCGCGTTCTTTTTCATAATAATCTTTCACGAGCGACTGGATAGCGGTGTGTAATTTTTCTCTATTCTCCTTGAACTCTTTCAGTAAATCCGGCAGCAAATATCCATCTGAAGCAAAAGCGTGTCCACCGCAATTCAAGCCCGACTCAATGCGATACTCGAAGACCTCCAGGCCTTTTTTAGCCAAAAACTTGCCCTGGATTAAAGCCGACCGGAAGTCGCTCACTTTCAGGATAATTTTCTTTTTTATACTGCCCATCGCATCCCGGTAGAAATCCTTGAATTCACTCAGATAGCTGTAAAGACGGGGATTAAAGCCTGCCGAAAGAATAAGGTTGGAGGCCAGGTTGCTCTCCGCATATCCCCGAAGTGCCGCACTGGCATCGCTGAATTCCTTGCTTAAGGGAACTCCCTCCTGCGAATAGTTAATTTTATCCACTTTCGCCATAATATTTACATCGATCGATCCGGGCTTCATCCAACGAGTAAGCTCCACGCTCAATCTCTTGCGAAGATCGTCACGATCTGTACTCACCAATTGATGATATTTTTCCTTGAGCACGCTACTGTCCGGCAGCATTTCAAAATATTTAGCCTTGTCGTTTTGCTCAAAAAAGGGCTGCTCCTTAATCGTTGCGAATTTTTCACGCACGATATCCTGCACGGTATTCAGATAAGCCGTGATGCGACGTGCACGTCCGTCGTCCGCGTTTCGTGCGATATTATCGTATTCCAGGTTAAATGTTTCGCAATAATGTTTGCGGATACGTTCCAGGAGGAGATCATCCACAATAGAGATGACCGAATTGATTCCAAAGGGGGCTACACGAATGGGAGAATCGACTGAGTGCCCGGTTCCCATTACCGGGATCGAAAAATCATGCAAAGAAGATGACATAAAGAATATTTGGTTAAGTAACTACTGTTCAGTGAATACCTGTCAGATTCCCCGGGACGAGATAATGGACTCGCTTTAGTGAAGGCAACAGGCAGACAAGTGAACAGGCATTTATAATAAGATAAACGTATCTTAAAAGATTGAATTTATATGTTAAGCATTTTCGGGGAGAAATGACAATGCCATCTTTGCCTTCTTGCTTATTGATTTCGTTTGCAGAATCTCGTCCTGCAAACGAGCAAATTTCCCGGTGCGCTCCGGGCGTAGAGTCAGCCGCATCAGTTCACCTAGCGAAGCGTCACCCACGAAATGCAGCTAGCGTATCGATTCCCGGGAAGTGCAATCCGGAGCGGAATTATTCCTTGTTTCGACCGAGTAACTTTCGACGCACCTTTAGTCCTTTCAAATGCAGACCATCGCATTATTCAACGCGGCCAGTCAGCTGACCGGATAACTGCAGTAACCGAATCTCGGTTTGCTTGGCCCTGATTTTTATTTCAATAAACTGCTGTTGAGCACCCAACAGGTTAAGCTGTGCCTCCCTGAGTTCACTGTTGGTAGCTTGTCCCAATCGGAAGGCTTCCCGGGTGTGTCTGAAATTGAGTTCGGCGGTTTTTACGTTAAGACGTTGCCTGTCCAGCAACAACAGGTTGGTTTCATATTGCTCCCAGGTATTTAAAATATTGCGACTGATCTCCTTGCCGGTTTGCTCATGTCGCTCTCGACTGTTTTCCAAGCGCAGCTGTGCATTTTGTTTTTCGATGGAACGTCTGAACCCATTAAAGAGGTTAAACTGCAGCGTCAAGCCACCGGAAAAACCATCCGAACTTTGAAAGCTCTGAATGCTGACTTCGTCCTCAGCCCGAGTGTAGCCGTATAAAAATTCCAGGTTAAGCGAGGGATATTGTTCGGCTCTTGATTGTTTGAGATTTAATTTGGCTTGCCTGATTTCAAGCCGATCGGCGGTGATGGTGACATTCTCTTTTTGTGCCTGCTGACGAATTCGGGCAAGTTCCAGGGAACGGTCGATTTCAAATTCGGGTTGAATAGTAATTTCCCCGGCGGGTGACTGCCCCAACAGGACCAACAAATCCCGTTTGGCCTGCCGGAGGTCGGCCTGTGACTGAATATGCCGGGTGCTGTCCTGGTTCAAGGCCACCTCCGCATTGAGCAGATCCACTTTTGATCGCCCTCCCATTTTATACTGTTTTTGAACCCGCCGGTAACGCTCATCCGATAACTCAACCGCTTCGCGGCTGATATCCAGCAAACGCTGCTGACCGATAACCCGCAGGTAGCTATCTATGACATTGAGCAGTGTTTGTTCAACCCGCAATCGGGTCTCGACCGAAGAAAGTTTTTCCTCTGTCCGCAGGCTATTAAGCCGATACCGGTTGCCGAATCCGTCAAACAAGGTATAAGACAATACCAATGCGCTGTTGTAGCGCGTGGAGATGGCCTGATCTTTTTCTTTGACGGGGAGCTGGTTGCCGAATTCTATACGCTTATCCAACACGGATCGCTCTACCGATCCCACAAGATTTAGCCGCGGAAGATAGCCCGCATACCCGGGCGTTGCACGGTTAGCGTCTATACCGGCGGTGTTCCGGGCCATCCGGATACCGTGATTCTCTTCCATTGCCCATTGCAATGCCTGGGACAACGTAAGGGTATCCCCCGTAGCAGAATCAATACCGGATTCCTGTGCCCTAACCTTCCCCGGCAACATCAGGATCGACGCGACCACCAGACCTGCCGCAAAACACTTCATTTTAAACATTTTCTTCCTCCCATCGCTGATTTTGGATGGCGGGTTCGACCGACTCCCTCGCAACCCACTCTCCTGTCCATATCCAGTGGGTCCACCGCTTCAAGCTATTGACCCAGGTGATTAGAATGGGCAGCACCGCCAACAGGAGAAAGGTGGTAAACAGCAGACCGTATGCCACGCTGACCGCCATCGGAATCAGGAACTGAGCCTGAAAACTTCTCTCGAATATCAGGGGAGCCAATCCAACAGCGGTAGTTAAACTGGTTAGCAGTATCGGCCGAAAACGTGCGCGCCCCGTCTCCATCAGGGATTTGTCAAATGACAACCCTTGCCTGAGTTTACTGTTAAAGGTTGTTACAAATACCAATCCATCATTGACCAGTATTCCTACCAGGGCGATAAAACCCATTAGTGACAGGATACCGATGGCGATATCGTGGAAAAAGTGTCCCCAAACCGCACCTATCAATCCAAAAGGAATCAATATAAACAACAACACACTGTGCATGACCGAACGAAATGCGAATACAATCACGGCAAAGATCAAGATCAATAATACCGGCAATACCGTACTGGCGGCCTTAAAAACCTCGCGTGACTGCTGTATCTGTCCCTCAAACAGGTAATCCACGCCCGGAAACTGACGGGTTATCTCGGGCATGATGTTCGATCTTATCTCCTCCACAACAACCGGTGCCGACGCTCTCCGACTTGCCATCTCTGCTTCCACCTTGATTTCCCTGCGTCCGGCGCGGTGACTGATCGTCACAGGTCCATGCCGGAATTCCAGGTTAGCCAGTTCGCGGACAGGATACGTATTGCCCTGGTCGTTCCGCATGAACATATCTTTCAAGTCTTCCAGGCTTCGCCGATCTTCAAGGGCATATCGCACCCAGACCTTGATTTCATTTTGACCGCGCTGAAGGCGCTGAACCTCCTGTCCGAAGAAGCCGCTTCGGATTTGACGGATCAGCTCCCGGTTATTAAATCCGAGCGACCGTGCTTGTTCTTTCAGACGGACCCCGATAACCGGCTCGTTGATATTTTGATTATCAATGATATCCCGCAGTTCAGATAGATTCGCCAATTGCTTTTTCAGGGAATCAGCCGCCCCTTGCAACGACTCATAATCTGAAGAAATCAGGGAGATTTCAACCGGTTTGCCGATCCGCATTTCCCTGGTATATGAAAGTTGATCCACCTCGGGAATAGGTCCCGCCTCTTTTCGCAAATCAGCGGCGATATCAAAACTTCGAATCTCTCGCTCTTCGGATGGGAGCAAATAAAAGATGATAGAGGCCTGGTTGCTTTCCGGTCCGATGCGAAGCTCCGTATGCTGAAACAGATCCTGCTCCATCGTAAACCGGTCGCGATAGCGTCGGTTCAGCCGTTCCGACGCGGTAATAATTTGTTCGGCTCGTTGTTTGGTTATTTTTTCGTTGATGCCCTGCTTGAGCTTCATGGTGACTTCCACCTCGTTTCGCTCCAGGTTGGGAAAGAACGTCGTGCTTATAATACCGCCCCGGATGGAGGCAAATGTAAGCACCAAGAGAGAGAGGGTAATCAGAAACACCAAAACTTTATACTGCAATGCAAAACGAAGCAAAGGTATATAAAATTTATCCCGGAAGCGAAGAACTCCATCGGCAATCCTATCCTGGATCATATTCGTATCTTTCTCCCGGTGCAAAGCCTTTGAATGTGCAAGATGCGCAGGAAGCAGGATCATGACTTCCACCAGGGACACCAGCAGGGCTGCCGAAACCATAAAAGAGACATCCGAAAACATATCCCCGATGCGTGCCGGGATAAAATAGAAAAACGAAAGCGCCAATATGGTGGTTAACACGGCCGAAAACACCGCATGAGCGACTTCCAAAGTCCCTTCCACAGCGGCTCGGATGGGCGGCAACCCTTCCTGGTATTTCTGGTAGATATTTTCCCCGACCACTATGCCGTCATCCACCAGTATACCCAACACGATAATCATGCCAAACAGCGAAAAGAAATTAAGGGTTACCCCATAGTAAAGTGCCAGCACAAACATCCCGCAAAAAGAGATGGGAATGCCCAGCGCCACCCAGAAAGCCAGGCGAATACGAAGAAAGAGTCCCAACAGGATCAGGACGAGGATAAAACCGAGCAGCCCGTTATTTTTCAACACACTGATGCGATCATCCAGGCGCAACGTGGCATCATTGACCAGCACGGCTTCCAGGCTATTATTATTTTCATTGAATGTCTGCAGATAAGCCTTAACCCGGTCGACCGCCAACTGAACATTTTCCTCATTGGTAGAGTTTACCGTAATATACACTGCCCGCTCCCCGTCCAGGTAGGCCTGTTCAGGATCCTCCGAAAAAGCATCCCGGACCGTCGCTACCTCATGCAGGTAAACCCTGCTCCCGTCCGCACGCGAACGCACGACAATATTTCTGAGACCTTTGGCGTAATTTTCTTTTTCATTCAGCCGGATGCGAAATCGGGTGTGCGGCCCGCGAATCTGCCCGCCGGTCACCTGAATATTTTCTGCCGCGACCGCCCTGCTTATCTCCTCGAATGTAAGCCCATATTGCCGGAGCGTCGTTTCGTCAACACTGATCTCAATTTCGGGCGACGAAACTCCAAAGCTCTCAATCCTCGATATATCTTCGAATTGTCGCAATTCCTGCTCCATCCGATCAGCTGTACTATGAAGAGTATGGAGGGGTACATCCCCTTTCAGAGCAAAAACAGCGGCCTGGCTTACCGGTTCCTGGATAAAAGCTACAATCCGTTCCATCTCTTCCGGGAACGAGGCCACCCGGTCGATCGCATTTTTTACGTCCTAGTGTACCTTTTGGGCATCCGCATTCGGATAGAGCTCGACCATGATCGTGCCCATATTTTCGGCACTTTCGGATCGGACCTGTTTGATGCCGGTGATACCTTTCAGGTTCTCTTCCACTTTAAGCACGATCCCTTCCTCGACTTCCCGGGCCGAGGCGCCGGGGTAGGCAGACTGAATCGCGATAAAGTCGGGATCCTGCTTGGGAAAGAGCGTAGACGGTAAATTATACAACGCCATCAATCCTGTACCGATAATAAGCAGCATCAACAAATTGGCCAGGATCGCGTGTTTGACAAAAAACTGTATTAGTCGCTTCATAGGGCGGACCTTTATCGGGGTGGAGATGGTTCAACGGGAAGGACCGGCGTACCCTCGTAATCCGCATTATGAAAATTGTTAATAATTGCCGAACCCGGAGGAAATCCCCTGATTATTAGACTGTCGCCTGTTTGTGCAACCGGCTCGATGGTAGTTAACGTAGCGGTTGAATCCCGTATAACAAACACCTCGCGATCGCGCACGAGGGCTTCCAGCGGGATTTTGGCTGCATCGCTATAGGTTTTGCCCTGCATCGTGCCTTCTACGTAGGCCCCCGGCTTTAAACCGGAACCTGCAATACGCATAAACACGGCAACCGACTGCGTAGTCGGATCTATTCTGGCGTTTTTACGAACCACCGTGACAGAAAATTCTTCTGTTGGATTTTGATCCAACCTTAATTGCACACGTTTCCCGACCTTTACATCAGATGCCAGTGAGGCAGGAATACTCGCTTCTATCTCCAGTGGATCCAGTTTGGTAAACACGCCGACAGAACGGTTCGGCTGAATGATATCTCCCGGGTCCGCCCGACTTTCGGTCACAACCCCCGTAAACGGGGCTTCGATGGTAAACTTCTCCAGGCGTGTTTCCTGCTGTTTGATGTTGTAATACTCACTGTAAACGTTCTTGCCGACCAGGAACAGCTGAAACTGCCGGTTATCGAACTCCGGAAGCTGCGGCAGCGGTCGACTCGCATCTATTTGCTCTAAATATATTTCCCAATCCTCATATTGATCCGGATAGTCGATGCTGATATCAGGCAACAACCGAGATAACAAGGCAGCAAACCGGTACCTGGCAGCCCGCAGCAGCTGACGAGTTTCCCGGTCATCGATAGACAGAATGATCTCTCCCTTTTCGAATCGGTGACCGGTCTTGAAAGAAGGATCAAGGGATAGTAAACGTCCGCCGACCTCGGACTGCATATCGATCTGTTCCTCCGCAACAATGCGCCCCGTAAAATGAATCTGAGCTGTAACTTCCCCGGGAATCGCCACCGTGACCGGCACCCGTGCAAATTTTTCAGATACCGACCTCCTGGATTTCTCCGGTGATTTTTGCATTAAAAAACCTGCTCCAAGCACAACCAGGATTAGGATAACCACCCCTGCAATGATCGAAATACTTCTTTTACCCATCAAATATAACTATTTAGTTATTCATTTTAATATGCTAATGTCTTAAATTATGCATATTTATTTGTTATTCAAAGAACAGAAGCCTTGTTATCATTGCTGAATAGTTTTGAGAGAGTTCATGCTTAAAGGGTCCGTTCCTTATTCAAATTTGTAGATTGGCTGCTTATTTTTGTCTCTCTGACCCCTTTCTAGAACAAAACGTATTTTAGCCTCGAGTGCGCTCACACTTTCCCGGCAGGAAACGATAAAGGAAGGATCCTATACAAAAAATGCAAAAGTCAGCCGGATCCCTCCTGATCAACTTCAATTCGCATACACCCGGATGTAATCCACCTCCATTCGAGCTCTCTCCAGGGCCGGATCTATGCCGTTTTTTTTGCCGTCGGACTCATATTGCGGATCGCTGCCCCAGTTGCCTCCCATAGCAATGTTAACGATCAGAAAGAAGGGGTGATCGTACGGCCATGTCCGGGCATTCTGTTCGGTCGGTTCGTAACTGTAAAAAAGTTCCCCGTCCACTTTAAAGGAGATGCGTTCCGACGTCCATTCCGTTTCGTACACATGAAAGGCCTCGTCGAAATCGGGTACCTCGATTTCTCCTGTATTTTGCGTGTTACCGTAACTCGACGGGGTATGCAGTGCACTATGCACCACGCCGGGGTCTTTTCCCACATGCTCCATGATGTCGATTTCCCCGCACTCCGGCCATCCCACCTCCGGGAAGTTGTCGCCGAGCATCCAGATCGCCGGCCAGGTGCCCGATCCGTCTGGCAACTTGGCGCGGGCTTTAACGGTGACGTGGGTAAAAGTCTGTTTATTCTGGGTTTTTATGCGGGCGGAGGTCCATTGCCCGTCCTCTTTAACAGCCTCAATAACCAGTTTTCCGTCTTCGATCCGGACATTTTTACGATCGCTGGTGTAAAGCTGCACTTCGTTATTGCCCCAGCCGTTATCGCCGAGGTCATACGTCCAATTATTAGTATTGGGAGCTCCCTGACCGTTGAACTCGTCCGACCAGATCAGCTCCCCGGCTTTTGTCGTATCGTCATCCCCGTTGTCATAGCTAAAACTGCTCCCGGGATCATCTTTACAGTACGTAAAGGGTAGTACAAGTATTACAAAAAGTATCAATTTCATCGGTCTCATTGATTTTCACAATTATCTTCGATAGCTGATCGTCAGACAGGGACAAGAAACACACAATCAATTATCGCTTGTTTTATATTCAGCATTTTAAAAACCGGGAAGGAATGCAGCTACGACACTCCTTCCCGGCACCCACCTTCATCATTCCACCAGCTCAAATTCATCGATAAAGAAAATACCGGGAATGTGGTGGCCTTCGCCTCCAATCTGTATCACGATCCGGTTAAAGTCCTCTCGATCAACAAATCCGCTGAAGTCGAATTCAAGTTCTGCCCAGGTATCTGTTTCCTGTACTTCCTGAATTACTTGCGCCTGGGTGGTCCAGGGTTCACCGATCTGGGTGTCATGTAATTTTACCGCTACCTGCATGGCCAACGATTTATTCGGCGCCCAGTCCGGTGCATCCGGATCTACCGTCTCATAATCATTATATGCCGGCATATAAGCGTTGAGCTTGATAGTGCTTCGCTCATGAAGGTTCAATTCATATCCCAAGTCGATATAAATATTATCCCACTGGGATTCACCTTTTTCATACTTGGCGACCTTCCCGGAGGTATTAACACCCACGGGAGCGGGATTATCGTAGTTCTCATTAAATCCGGCCACCTGATCGGTCAACCAGGTTACATTCCCATCTTCGTCAAACGTATCGAATAGATGCTCCGACTTATAAGGCAATACCACCGGCGGATGCTCATAGCCTTTAGTAATCAATCGATGGTACCAGACCTGGTCATCATTACTGTCCTCAAATCGCAGCCACATTTTGTTTTCTGACAATTCGAGAATTTGGTAAGTATGAACTCCGGCATAGAACCCAATGAATCCCGGCTCTGTAATCTTTAGGAACATCGATCCATCGTCATTTTTAAGGAGGTTGAATGTAATATCATCAGGTGCGGTCCAATCGGCCATCATATCTCCGCCGGGGGCTTCCACTGCTCCATCAAAATCACCGGCATTATTACCATTGATGAACACATCGCCGTTGGTTTCCATATCGAAGCTGAACCCATCAAGTTTGAACGTGTATTCATCGTTATATAGACCGGTTCCCGGCTTGGAGTTCGGGGTAGCCGCCCACCATTCAGGGGTAAAACTGGTGGTTGGTCCAACTCCCATATGGCCGAGTTGAGTACTGTCGATTACCCAGGTTTTACCTTCGGTCTGCTCGGCTCCACCCGTCAGCAGATTAAGATCGGGATCGTCCAACATCAACGGATTCGTCTCCAGGATCTCCACTTCTTTAGTATTCATAGCCTGACCCGACTCGGTAAATATAGTCAGCGTTACCGTATATACTCCTTTCAGCGGATACTCTCCTTTGACTTCATTTCCTTCGGCCGTTTGTCCATTACCGAAATCCCAGAGAGCTTTAAAACCACCGGAAGTACTGGTAAAGTAGACAATATTGGGATTCTCCTGATCGGGTTCCATTTCAAAGGTGACTTCATCAGATTTTGGCGCCGGATCCAGATCCGGGCCCGAGGGCACTTGCGGTTCACAAGCCACCAACCAAAGCACCGGGAACAAGACGAGAATCCAGCCAATTTTATTGAGTAAAAACATGGTATTATAGCTTTAATTTTTATTGTTTAATTCCGTTCCGGATTCAACGCTCTCAGTATCCCGGATTACGCTTGAGCTCACCATTGGAAATATCGATCTCGCTTTGCGGTATCGGGAAAAGTCCTTTGGTGGCCTTGTTAAAAGTCACGGCGAAATCGGCCGCATCACCGACATATCCATCTTTCATTTCCGCCGGAGTATCAATATGCTGTTTGGCGACATTCAGACCGCGACGCAGCAGATCCCAGTATCGCTGTCCCTCAAGTGCCAATTCCAATCGACGCTCCCGGTGAATATTTTCCATCGTGGCGTCCACCGACGGCATATCCACTCGACCGCGAACCCGGTCCAGATACTGCTGGGCCTTGTCTTGGTCGCCGGCTGCCAACTGCAACTCAGCCCCCATCAGAAGAACATCGGCAAATCGGATAACCCGGTAATTATTACCCCAGTTCAGCTCCAACTGTCCGTCGGCTGCTCTATATGATTTATGCGTGGTATATTTCTGGGTGAAGTTTCCGGTGTGCTGGTAGCCCACAGTCAATCCCGCATTGAGCTCATCTTCGAAAAGCACCGTAGCTTCGAGCCGGGGGTCGGCCGGATCGAATGCCTCTATGAGTTCGGCCGTCACCGGCGAGAAACTCCAACCGCGTTCATACTCCTCTTCGGCCGGTTGATCTACGCGCGGCCCCTGCATCTGTGGGGCCATATTACCTTCCCCGCCATGCACGTATCCCCAGTCCCACCAGGGCCGTGAGTCGGAGTAGGCAATTTCAAATACCGACTCCTGGCTGAACTCATATTCCAACTTGAAAATATCATCGTAGTTCTCAAGCAGATCGTGTCCGCTGTTATTGATCACATCCTCGACCATAGTAATCGCACGGGCCCGATCCACCGTCTGATCACCGGCCGGAAGGTCATCTCCGTAAACACCGCTGTAATACAAATAAACCCGGACCAGCAGGGCCTCGGCGGCCCATTTGGTAACGCGTCCCTTTTGATTCGAGGGAACAAACTCACGCAGGTTTGGAATCGCCTCCATCAGGTCCTGTCCGATCTGCGAATACACTTCCGAGGGCGCAGCCTGCGGCTGGTTGTACTCATCGGGATTATCCAGGGGAGTTGTTATCAGCGGAACATTTTCGAAAAACCGTGCGAGATCGAAATAGAAATAAGCTCGCAGGAATTTGGCCTCGGCGGTGGTCAGCGTTTTAAACTCCTCTTCTGCATCGATACCCGGAATCTTTTCCAGGTACTTGTTGGCCCGGTAAATACCTGTGTAGTATTTCCTCCACAGGCCATGTACCTCACCATTGGTTGTGCGAATTTTATGCTGATCGATCTCGATAATATTCGGTGCATCGTTGCGGGAAGCTCCCCCGGCGTAGGAATCATCGGAGGCAATATCGCTGAGCATTTCCGGTACGTGAAATCCGTTCAGGGTATTCCACTGCAGCACATCGTAAATGGCCACCAGGGCCTCCTGGGCGTCCTGCTTGGTCTGGTAGAAATTCGACTCCACCCGCTGATCGAGGGGCTGCTCGTCCAGGAAATTCTCACAGCCCAGAACAAGCAACAGCAGGCTTCCCATGACAGCGGTATATGTTAGTTTGAATAGTTTCATAATAGTAGTGTTTAGCGTGGTTTAATACCGTTTAGAAAGTGACGTTTAAACCGAGACGGAAACTGCGCGCCTGCGGGTAGATTCCTCGATCGATCCCGATATTAAGAGGTTCAGCTGCTCCAATCTCGGGGTCAAAACCGCTGTAACCGGTAATCGTAAAGAGGTTATCGGCTGCGAGATAAATACGTGCCTTGGACAGATTCAGCCAATTGGCTACCCGATTCGAGAGATTATATCCCAGTTGTACATTTTTGACCCTCAAGTAGGAACCATCCTCGACGTACAGGTCAGATATGCGGGTCCAGTTGCCATTCGCATCGTTCCAGGTAAAACGCGGCAGCGAGTTGGAAGTTCCGGGGCCCGTCCAACGATTCAGGTAGTCGACCGACATATTGGTCGTGGTGAGATCGTGACGCCGGGTTGCATTGAAGATATCATTACCAACCGATCCCTGCAGGAAAATAGAAAGGTCAAACTGTTTGTAATAGCTGTCCAGGTTAACTCCGAAAGTCAGGTCCGGTGTGGGGTTCCCGATCATGGTTCGGTCGCCGTCGTCGATCTGTCCGTTGCCGTCAAGATCCTTGAATCGGACGTCACCCGGTTGAGCCTGGGGCTGCAGCAGGTTTCCATTGCTATTAGTGTAGTTATTTACCTCATCCTGCGTCTGGAAAATGCCATCGGATTCATATCCCCAGAAATATCCTATGGGATATCCTTCCTCGGCCCGTGAAACTATACCGTAGGTAGCGAAACCGGCTCCAACAATTACGCCTTCGGCGTTACCGATATGCGTGACTTCATTTTCATTAAAGGCCAGGTTGACGCCCACATTGTAATTGAAGTCACGATTATAATTGCGGTAATCGACGCTGAACTCAAATCCACGGTTTTCCACACTACCTCCATTTACGATGGGAGCATTGTTTCCGACGTGTCCGGGAATGGGAGCTTCGATCAGCAGGCCTTTGGTTTTTTTGATGTAGTAATCGGCCTTGACCATAAAACGATCCTGCCATAAGCCCACGTCAATACCCAAGTCTAATTGCTCGGAAGTTTCCCATTTGAGTTCTGGATTCGAAACACTGGAGGGAACTGCTCCGCCTGCAAACTCCTCACCGTCACCGAAGGTATACCCGTTGCCGGTGGCAATAGTGGAGGTGTATCGGAAGTTACCGATATTCTGGTTTCCGTTTTCACCCCAGGAAGCACGCAGTTTCAACAGATTTATGGTTTGCACATCCTGCAAGAACTTCTCCTCGCTCAAAATCCACCCTGCCGAAACCGAAGGGAAGACGGCATAGCGATTATCAGGTCCGAACTTGGAGGATCCATCCACCCGCAAAATACCTGTCAGCAGGTACTTGTCATTGAAATTATAGGATGTTCGACCGAAGTATGAAAGCAGCTTCTCATTGTAGGCACCCCCCGTTGCACGCATCGATTCCTCATCAGCAGCTACATCAATCCATGCGTTTTCCGGGTTCGTCATCAGCAAGTTCGCCTTGGCTCCGAACAGGTCTTCAAATTTCACTTGCTGCGCCGTAATACCGCCCAAAAGTGAGATATTATGATTGCCAAAATCCTCTTTGTAGGATATCGTATTTTCAAAGTTCCAGGTAAACCAGCGCGTTTCGGTCTTGTCGACCAGCGACTTATCGTTCTTTTGGGAAGAATTCAAATAGTACACCGGAACAAAGTTGTCATCTCGCTGAAAGGCTAAATCAACCCCCAGACTGCTTTTCAAGACCAGGTTCGGCAGCAAATCGTACTCGGCAAACAAGTTGTTCACCAGTTTATCCACCTGGGTTTCTCCGTGGGTAACTTCCAGGCGGGCCAGCGGATTCACAATCTCCTGGGTCACATAGTTGGATATGCCGTAATAACGACCATCATTACGAACCGCGTTATCGGGATAACTTTGAAGATTCTCTTCATCGTCTTCGTAAATGGGAGTCAGCGGATCCATGTTCAGTGCATTGCTTAACGGCGACCCCCATTCGCTGTTGCTCAGTACCGCGTTACGCTCGATACGACTGACATTGAAATAGTTTCCAATTCGGAAGACGTCACTTACCTGGTTATCCAGATTTAATCGCACCGTATAGCGATCGAACTGCGATTTTTCTCCACCAATGATACCTTCCTGGGAGAAATAGGAAAGGGCCGTCGAATACTGCATTTGCTCGTTTCCGCCCGATATATTTACCTGGTGATTCATCATCATGGCGTTATCATTAAAGATCGCCTCTTGCCAATCCGTTGCACCCGATACATCAGCACCCACCGGGAACGGCAAGCTCAAATCGGCGTTGGCTGCACCTTCATTCATCATCATCATGTACTGTCGGGCATTCAACTGGTTCATTTTCTTCCACGGATTCTGAAAACCCGAGTATCCCTGGTAAGAGGCCTGGAATTCACCCGGCTGACCCGATTTGGTAGTAATAAGAACCACTCCATTAGCCGCACGCGCTCCGTAAATAGCAGCGGAAGCGGCATCTTTGAGTACTTCTATGGACGAGATATCGCCCGGGTTGAGATAATCGATACCGCTAACCGGCATACCATCGACTACATACAGCGGATCGGCATCTCCCGTGGTTCCGGCGCCCCGTATCCTTACGGTGGGCGTTTCACCGGGCTGCCCGGACTGGTCGGCTACATAAACACCGGCTGTTTGACCTTGCAGAGCCTGCTCGACTCGCAATACCGGAACCTTTTCAATGTCCTGGGCATTGATGGAGGAAACCGATCCTGTTATTTCACTGCGCTTCTTGGTTCCATAGCCAACCACCACCAGCTCGTCTCCACTTTCCAGGATTGTTTCGGCCAGTTTTATGTCTAAACTGGTTCGTCCCTCAATAGGAATCTGGCGAGATTGAAATCCGATATAGGAAAAGATCAGCGTATCCTGAAGACTCTGGGGTACCAGCGTGTAGTATCCATCCATATTGGTAGTGGTGCCCCGGATGGTGCCCTTAATTTGAATGCTCACGCCGGGCAGGGGTTCACCGGTTTTTTGATCGATTACTCGACCCGTAAGTGTATCGGGCGCCACCTGGTTTTTTTCAGGCAGGGGCAACGGTGTCAACACATACGAATCATTACTTAGCGCCTGATAGGTCAATTGATGTGGTGCAAGGAGCTCCTGCAGTCTTTCCTCCAACGTTCCCGAAAGCGCTTTTTCCAACTGGCTGAATCTGTCCTGGACCAGAGAGGATTTATAAAGGAAGGAAACATTGAATTTTCTTTCCAGCTCTCGGAGCTTACGGTCCAGCTCTACCAGTGACTCTGTTTCTTTTATAACCAGTGCTTTTTCGATGGTGACGACCTGGGACCCATTACCGGCCCGGGCCGTGAATACACCGAAACCCACCATCAGCAACACTAGTATTGCATGTTTTAGTAGTTTCATATCTATATAGATTTAATTTTAAAAAACTTTTTCTTTTGCTGACTAATACCGGTTAGCCACGGGGCGACTAAAAGTCGTCGCTTTCGATAAACAGCATTTGCTTATCCCTGGTAATTCTTACACCCAGGGCGTTTTCCATTCCCTTCAAAAGCATATCCAAATCGTAATTCTTGAGTTTTCCCGTAAGTTTCTCTCTCATGATATTCTGATCCTTTACTACAATATTCAGACCATGAGTAAGCTCTATTCGACGAATTAGAACCGAAACCGGGGTTTCATCAAGAATTAAGTGGCTATCAATCCAGGAAGTGTACACCTCGGGATTCACTACTTTAATCTTGATGCTATCCTCACGTGACGAAAATAAAGCCAACTCACCAGGTTTCATTTCGTGCGATCTGCCGGGATGTTCTAGAGAATCCTTTACTTGCACCCGTACTTGTCCCTCGGAAAGTACCACTTGCGTATGATCATCATGCGTATTAACCACAAATTTGGTCCCCAGTACCGATACTTCGCCATCCTCCGTATGGACAATGAATGTGCGGGGACTGGAAGCTTTGTGACGTTGTATGCTGAAATGCGCTTCGCCTTGAAGCCATGCGTGCATGGTGTCTTTTCCAGAGGTTTGCTCGGGTAAGCGTATCTGCGAGTGCGCATTCAGGATAACCGTGGAGCCATCCGAAAAATGCACACTTTTACGATCACCGTAATCCGTTGTCAGCGTCCGATAGGTAATCGAGGCTGTCGGTTCCGTTGTTGTTCCGTCGTTCTGAATGAATTGTGACCAGACCATTAATCCAATGATCAGCAAGACACTTGCAGCCATGGCATACGGTGACCAAGATCGTCGTTTTCGGGAATGGGTCCGCTGATCCAACCAACTGTAGTATCGATCGATCTCAATGCGTTTTTTCAGGCGCCCAAGTTCGGGCACGATATCCGGTTTCGGCGGTTGGCTTACTCCGTCAGATAGTAACTTCCGGGCGGATTCAACAAGCTGTTTATGTTTCTCATCTTCCCGCATCCACTTCTCCCACTTCCGACCTTCTACGTCCGATGCTGTTCCTTTTACGTACCGTACAAAGGAGTCATCCACCAGTAATTCTGATAACCGAACAGGCATTTTATTATTAGCTGATTTCATTGAATTAACCTCGATTTCTACTACTATAGAGCACCGAGGCGGGCATATCTACTGGAATTTTTTTTGATTTTTTTATTCCGGCGGATCTGAAAGGCGTATAACCTGTTCGGCATCAGTATTTTAAAGGTAGTATCTTTAGACTACTTTTTATCCAGGAAGGAACGCAGACTTTCAACAGCTTCTGATACCAGGTTATAAATACTCTGTTTTTTCAGCTTCATAACCCGGGCAAGCTCATCATTTGACAAACCTTCGAAAAATTTGAGGTAAACCGCTTCTTTTTGACGGGTGGTCAGGCTCTCTACTGCAGCTTGGAGAGCTTTTTTCTGCTCTCTTTCAATTTCCAGTATTTCCATCCATTCCTCGTAATTCAATATCGGATCGAACTCTTCTGCCACATATTTGCGGTTGATCTCCAACCATCTGGAATGGGAGGCCGACTGCTTAAGCAATTGTCGCCTCAGTGAAGCAAACAAATATCCGCGTACCGACATGATATCCCCCAGTCGCTCTCTCGATTTCCAAAGTTGAAAAAATACATCCTGAATCGCGTCCTTCACCTCTTCGCTGTCGGAAACAATTCGATACCCATAATCGTACAGTGGCTGAAAGTATAATTTAAACAGCTTCCCCAGGGCAGACTTTTCTCCCTCTCGCAATCTGTTCCAAAGCGATCTGGAAACATGCTCAATTTTATATGGCCTACTTGTACTCATACCCAGATCCCACTATTATTTCATGTGATTTCCTCTCAAGATTCGTTTACCATATTCCAGAAGTCTTTGAACAATCCGGGGAAGCCTCTTCAGCCGGGAAAATTCAGCGTGCCTCCGCTATGGGTACGTGCAGTATCAGCTTAAGGGTCTCAAGACATTACATCTTAACATCTTGATCATCCTGATACTGAACAATATTGCTTCAGAAACCTTACCAAGTGGTTCAAAAACCTCACCTATTCTTGTTTCTATATAAACAGATACTTATACATTACTAATTTAATAATTAATCTTGATTTTTCTAGGTCTTATTTAAGAGTAATTTGTCTCTTAATAATTACTTGTCCCCCGAAAATTTATTAATAGAGGCTTTTAAAAAACCAGGCGGCGATTCCGAAGTATTAAGTTCTTCGGTAAATAGATAAAAAATATATTAACATTGATAGGCATTTATCATGGTCTTCAGATATCCAAGCGAACTCAAAAAGAGAAAAACTTTCAAACGAGGAGCCACCGCCCGGTTTTTCAAAAGCCTCTAATAAATCCCTTGTATCTCATTTAAGATCGTATTAGCTTACTGATGTTCCGTCGTTCTGAAAAATTTAAACTTTCAGAATCGACATGTTATGAAATATTTATCCGACTATCATACTTCAGGGCGACGGGTCCTGACGTCACTAATATTGCTGCCACTTTTCTTTTTAAAGCTGGGGTCACAACAGGATGTCCTGTATGCTCAGGATTACCGAGATGCCTCCCTCCCGGTTGATGAGCGCGTGGAACTTTTGCTTGATGAAATGACGATTGAAGAAAAAATCGGGCAGATGACGCAGTTGAACATCTCCATGGTCAATCCGTCCGGCGAGCAGCGGGATGTTAATCTGGATGAGAAAAAAGCTCGCGATCTGTTACTGAACCATCACATCGGCTCATTCCTGAATGGCGAAGCCGTCCCTCCCCGACAATGGATTGACTATATCCGGGAATTACAAAAAATTGCCGTGGAGGAGACCCGGCTCGGTATTCCGGTTATTTACGGTATTGACCACATTCACGGAGCCAGCTACGTGCAAGGCAGTGCTATCTTTCCTCATAATATTAATATAGGGGCGACCTTTAACCCGGAACATGCTCGCCAAAATGGACACATTACCGCCCTGGAATCTGCTCCCCTGGGACATCATTGGAACTTTGCCCCCGTGTTGGACCTGGGACAAAATCCCTATTGGGCTCGTATGTATGAAACCTTCGGAGAAGATCCGCTGTTGGCGGCTGAGCTTGGAACCGCTTATGTAAACGGGTTGCAGGCAGATCTCAGACCCATTGCTCCTTATCGTGTCGCCGCCACCGGCAAGCACTTCCTCGGTTACTCGGTTCCCCGTTCCGGATGGGATCGCACCCCCGTTGATTTATCGATGCAGACTATTCATGAGTTTCACCGCCCGCCCTTCCAGGCGGCGATCGATGCCGGTCTTAAAACCATCATGGTAAACAGTTCCGAAATAAACGGCGTCCCCGTGCATGCCTCACGCCTGCTTTTGTCGGATTTACTGCGAGACCAGATGGGATTCGAGGGCGTGATTGTCACGGACTGGGCCGACATAGGGAAATTGGTCAACTATCATTACACAGCCCGTGATTATACCGAAGCCACCTTCCAGGCGATCCATGCCGGTGTCGATATGAGCATGACTCCTGAATCGCTGGAGTTTAATAAAAGCCTCCTAAAACTGGTTGAAAGCGAGAAAGTAACTGAAGAACGACTCGACCAATCAGTCCGACGTATTTTACGCCTGAAGTTCGAACTCGGTTTGTTTGAACATCCCTATCCTTCCGGCAACGGAATCGATCGGATTGGCAGTGAGGGGCACCGGCAAAAAGCACTCCAGGCGGCCCGCGAATCGATGGTTTTACTGAAAAACGACAAACAAACCCTTCCGCTGTCCGATAATTTACGGCAGATCATGGTCGTAGGCCCCACGGCCCGTGACAAAAGCAACCTGGCCGGAGGATGGACCATCGCCTGGCAGGGAGCCACCGAGGATCGCTACCCGGAATCTATGCTTACCATATATGATGCCATTTCCGAAAAGTTTTCACAGAGTAACGTCGTGACGATGGATTCGATCGGAGATCCCGGTTCGGACTTATACAAAAAGTTTGAGCGAATGGCTGACCAATCCGACGCTATAATTGTTGCGGCGGGAGAATCCAATTATACCGAGTTTGTCGGCAACATCACCAATCTGGAACTGCCGGGCGATCAACATCAATTGATCCGTGCCGCACAAGCTACCGGGAAACCTGTGATTCTGGTTCTAGTCGAGGGACGTCCACGGGTTATCACAGACCTAGTACCGGAAACGGAAGCCATAATCTGGGCCGGGCTGCCCGGATTCGAGGGGGCCGAAGCTATAGCCGATGTATTGAGCGGCGATTACAATCCCGGCGGGAAACTTCCCTTTTCTTATCCACAGTTCGTCGGACATTTTGTGCCCTACAATCATAAACCGAGTGCTGTCTATTACTTTGATGCCGAGATTGCCAATAACATCGAACAAGCCGACAAAACAACGGCTTTATGGTCGTTCGGCCACGGGCTGAGTTACACCTCGTTTGATTACCGCGATATCACCATCAACGATACCAGCCTTACCAACAAACAAAATCTGACAGCAACCATTATCGTGAAAAATACGGGATCATGGTCCGGCACCGAAACCGTTCTCTGGTATTTGTCAGACGAAGTGGGACGTATTACCCGCCCGGTGAAGGAGCTCGTGCATTTTGAACGGGTTGCGCTGGAACCCGGCGAAAATCGTCGGCTGACCTTCACCATCAAGCCGGAGCAGCATCTGTCCTATCCCGACTTTGCCGGCAAGCCGGTTCTGGAAAGCGGGTATTTTACATTGCATGTCGGAGATGAGAAAGTGCGCTTTAAGCTGAATACGGCCTCGGAAACCTCCGACTTGCAGATCGATTTCTAAAAAAAAACGCGAAGGAGAACGCTGGATCGACCATTACCTGCAGTCGAACCTGTTCTCCTCCGCGCTTTATAATTCGTTCGATACTTATTTAATCGAACGGCGCTCTACTAATGATATCCTATTTAACGGTCAGTACTCCTTTCATGCCGGCCATGTAGTGACCCGGGAAGGTGCAGATGTAGGGATATTCACCCGGCGCTTTCGGTACCGTAAAGGTAACCTCCACCGTTTCACCGCCGCCGGCCAGCGCTGTGGCTGCCACGATCGATTCCTTGTGGTCGGGCGAAATATACTCATTGTCGGCGGCCTGCATTGAAGCCATTGCCACCTTATCGACATCGGCGTCTTTGTCAATCACGACCACGTTATGAGCCATCGCCATCTTGGGCATTTCACTCTCGGTCGTATATCTGATCGTTATTTGCTCACCGGGAGCTGCCTCGATCGCGGTCACGTCAAACTTCAGGTTATCAGTCCCGATGATCTCAATCGTCCGGGCCGAGTCATCCCCACCGTTCGAAGCCATGGCAACTCCGGTGAAGGTCAAAGTGAAAAATAGAATAAAAGTTGTTAAATATCTCATTTTGGATCCTCAATTTTATGAATTAGTTGGATATAATTTTTCAAATATTATTGGTTACTTCTCACGCGGACCGGCTTTCAGCAGACCGGTGGCCCCTTTAACGGCATCGGCGAATTCGTGGTCGACCAGCACGTACTTACCTTCTTCCGGAACAATGAACTCGATGGTGGCCGAATTGGACGCACCAAGCAGTACCGTTTGCATACCGCGCATTTCATTTTGCGGGTGACCTTCCATCCAGACCCGGTCAAAGATCGCACCGATCACATGAAAACTGGACGTTCCGCTGGGTCCGTTGTTGGAAACATGCAATCGCACACGGTCACCTGCTTTAGCCTTCAGCGGCTGCTCATGCAGCACTTTCGTATGTCCGTTAAACACGACTTGCGAGGGCTTTCGGTTTTCCGCCGCTTCATTATCATACTGATGCAGGTCGCCCGGTCCTTCGCGCAGGTAGTATTCAGACTGAACAATGGCATACTCCTTATCCACTTTGTCGTCTGTCTCATACCCATCCTTGGGGGATACCACCACGAGGCCATGCTGACCCATCGCCGTGTGCATAAGCACGCTCGGAGTTCCGCAGTGGTAGATGTAACTGCCCGGGTAGTTCGCGACCCAGTCAAATTTGATCGTCTGACCCGGTCCGATACTCCGCCATTTATCATCCTTGGCCACCGTTCCCGCGTGGAAATCCATTGAGTGCGGCATCGGCATGCTGGCGCCTTTCGGTTTCTGATAGGCGTTTTGAGCAACCTGCTGCATAAAAGGCGCGCCCTCTTTACTGGGCTCGGTAATCGTGATCGTCTCGTTCGAACGGTTCTTCATGGTGAACGTAATGCGATCGCCCTCGCGGACATGCAACACGGGTCCAGGTACCGTTCCGCCGAAGGTCCAGGCCTGGTAGCGCACTCCGGGAGCCACCTCGATTTCCTGTACAAGAACATCGATACGCACTTCGTGATGCTTGTTGCCTTCGTAATCCAATGGCTTCAACTCGGGAAGCATCGTTACATACTCACCGACGACCGGCGCGCCGTCATACTCCTCGGTGTACACTTCGGCTTCCGGCATACCGAACGTCATACCGTCCTGTTGATACTCCGCCGTCTGGGCCTGTGCCATACCCAGCAGGCCGGCCGTTAAAAATAGAATGATCGAATAAACAGTTGATTTATAGAAATTCATAGTTTTGAAACGTTTAGATTATTAATTAAGACTACCCTATCTGAAATTGATTTACACCACCTGCTGCAACTCCTGTGCCAAAAAGAGAAATTTATCTGAGATTTTTTAGAAGGGCCGGCTGGTGGGATATTTCAGGAGCAAAATAATTTTTATTTACTTAAAGGAATTATGGGAGGAGCGAGTTGCCGGAAACTTGAATTTGCAATTTTGCGATACTTCATTCTCTCTTTTGCAATGCTAAGGGACGTTGCCATTACACTCAGCGAACTACTTTAGGAAACAATACAAGAGCTCAATCAGCATTTATCCGCTATCAATCGAGCAAAATATACTACTAAAAGATAATTTGGTAAAATTTTTAACTAAAAAATACTTCTACCCGAACTTATTTATCCAATTTGGATTTATTAACTGTTTTGTATTGTTTTAAAATTCAAATGGCAATAGATGATAATCCAGTATGTCGCCGGCTACGCAACCCCATAACACCAAATTACATTTTACCAAGCACCGGGGGGCTATAAAGTCCGGTATCATTAAAAACATAATGGAAATTGAAGGAGACGGCCTACCGACCTCGTTGCGCCTTTACCCGCGAAACACGCCGGAAATTCTCATTAATTTGGCTGATCCAATCCTCGGGAGGATCCAAAACCGTAGGATCACAGCTGAGGGCACAACCATCCAGGGAAGCAAAAAAACGTATGTCGAAGCGGAGCATCCCCCCTCATGTGATTTCATCAGCATTCGCTTCACTCCAAACGGCATTTACAAGTTATTCGGGATCCCACAGACTGAGTTTACCAATCATTTGTATCAGTTAGGCGACATTATGGACGATCCGATCCACCTCATTGACACGCTGAAAAATACAACCATTACCCGGGAGAGAATTCAACATATAAATCAATGGCTTCAGCTCCATATTTCCCAAATGGAAGTTCCCATGAATCTGCTCTCTGATTTTATTATACATCATCTATCAAGGGATCCTTCCCTTACCGTCAAGAAACTGGTCGAAAAAACCGGCTACACCCGCAAACACCTGGCACAAAGATTTAAGAAAGAGACGGGACTGACCATCAAGAAATTCCAGAAAATTCAACGGGTTTACCGCATCCTCAAACAGGTGAATGACGTCCCCCAACCCCCATGGGCGAGATTGGCTTGCCATCATGGATACTTCGACCAAAGCCATTTTATCAGGGATTTCAAACGGTTTACAGGACTTACCCCAACTGAATATACCCGCCTGGAAATCTCTGAGAATAAGATTAAAAGTTAACAGGTTACATTTTTACAATATACTTGGCTAGACCCATCATAGCTTGATCACGATCATTGGATTACCAGCTAAAAACTCATTCGCTATGATACTTTGGTGGATTGGTGGAATTATCGTCGGCTATTTATCGATCGGATATCTTTTTCACCTGGTTCTCTTCCCGGAAACCAAACCCAACCCACAAAACTATTTAAAAACGGGAGACTTATTAAAAACTGAAACCGGTGGAAATGAGATCAAAATGCTCGGGTGGGAAAACGATGATGTAATTCTTCAATTAACGTTCGACCCGGGTGCTGAAGGCCCCCCTGTTCACATCCAAACGGAGTGGGACGAATATTACAAGGTTTTGGAAGGACAACTTTCGCTTTGGTATGACGGTGAAACAAAAAAGCTCAGTGAGGGGGAAGAAATCACGATCCCACGAGGTATTCCTCACAAGCCGTTTAATCCCACCGATGATCCGGTAGTAAGCAAAGGAAAAATGCCTGCTCAATTTGTCATGTACCTGGATCAGATTTACAAATACATGGATGAAGATGAACGAAACGCTGAGCCACCCCGCATGATATTCCAAATGGCCGTCTCCAATCAATACTTTGACTCCTACCTCGGAGAAGGACCCCCCGTTTGGGTTCAGAAATTTCTGAATTTCCTCTTAATTCCCCTCGCTCGTCTTATGGGATACCAATCTTTCTACGAAAAATATCGAATCCGATAATCAACGAAGGTGGTTGTTAAGAGTGAGATGGAAACGTTGATATATCGATCAGCTTTCCTCCAGCTGCTGAAACAATAACTCCGCTGATTGTGTTAAAGAAAACGGCCCAAGGTGTTTTTATATAGAAAATTATTAATCAACATTGTAAATTTTTTCGAGTGATTTTAACAACTATTTGATATTCAGTATCTATGTCGTTTGAAATCACGTTTGTCATTTTCTTGCTGCTTGTGGCGTTCTTTCTGTTTGCGACCGATTATGTCTCCTTTGACATTGCCGCATTGATCTTGCTTTTCTCACTCCTGGCAACTGGTATTTTAACCCTGGATGAAGGCCTTTCCGGGGTAAGTCACCCGGCTACCGTGACGATTGGCTGTATGTTTATCTTGAGCGAGGGGTTGCGGCGGACCGGCATCCTTAACAAGGCGGGCGATTTTTTCTCAAAACGCCTTCAACAAAATTTTTGGTTCTGGATGCTGGTCATGATGCTGTTTATCAGCCTGATGTCGTCAATTATGAATAACACCGCGGTGGTGATCATCTTTATCCCGATCCTGATCCGGGTCGCCGATGATCTGGGCATAAGTGCCTCGAAACTGTTGATGCCGGTATCGTTCGCCGCGATTATGGGAGGTATTTGTACATTGATTGGTACTTCCACCAACATCCTGGTCGCCTCCATCGCAGAATCCCAGGGGGTAGCAAGTTTTTCGATCTTTGATTTTACGCCGGTCGGACTGGGACTGCTGGTTACAGGGTATCTTTTCCTCTTTGTAGTCGGTATTAAAATGATACCTCCACGACGGAAAGAAAAAGAAGAACTGACCGAGGAATACGAGATGGGAAACTACCTGACTGATCTGGTGGTCGAGCCGGGATCCAACCTTATCGGTAATACCCTGGATGAAGATGCGCTGACCGAACAGTTTGACCTGGACGTTCTTCGCATATTCAAATCAGACCGCAACCAATCGGCGCAGCGGAGCAATGTTAAAATCCAGAGCGGGGATACCCTTCGATTCAGGGGTAGTGCTGCAGAAATTGACAAGCTTCTGAACCGCGAGGATCTGATCCCCCTTGCTGCACACAATTGGTTTGACGTTGACCTCCGGCACGGTCGAGATGCCCTTATCGAAGCCGTCGTATCTCCGGAGTCGACCTTGGAGGGCAAAAGCCTGGATGAACTGAATTTCTATCAGAACTACGGGGCCGTCCCACTGGCCATACGACACCATGGCGAACTCAAGCACGAGGAGTTAAACAAAATCAAGTTAGATGGTGGAGACTCGCTATTGCTAAGTCTAAGCTCGGATCGAATAGCCGAAATTGAAAACAACCCCGCTTTTGTCATTGCTTCTGAAGTGGACGTCATGCGACAGCGGTCCAATAAAACGTTCATCGCCCTCAGCATCCTGCTGAGCGTTGTGGGCGTAGGCGCCCTGGAGCTGCTGCCGATCGCCGTCAGCGCCGGCGGGGGCGTGATCTTGATGATCCTGACAGGATGCCTGTCGACCGAAGAGGCCTATAATGCAGTTAACTGGCGAATTATTATGCTTTTAGCCGGTGTGATCCCTATGGGCATAGCGATGGATAAAACCGGTGCCGCAGGACTCATGGCCCAGACGCTGGTTGACCAACTGGCGGCGTGGGGACCCCATGCGCTTCTGGGGGGCTTTTACCTGCTTACCATGCTGCTGTCCGCCATTATATCGACGAATGCTTCGGCCGCACTGGTGGCACCGCTGGCTATCGAAATCGCTCAAGCCATCGGCGTAAATCCCGAGCCCTTTATCATCAGTGTCTCCTATGCCGCTTCCCTTACCTTCCTGACCCCGTTCGGACACCACGCCAACACCCTGATTTATGGGGCCGGTCAATACCGGTTTACCGATTTCACCAAAGTGGGCCTGCCGATTAACCTGCTCTTCTGGGCCCTGGCTGTGTTTCTGATTCCCACGATCTGGCCGTTTTGATTCGAAGCTGTGCCCCTCTGAAACTTTAATAGTCAGTGGGATATCGGCGCCTTAATCCAAGTTCCTGACGTAAGTGATATAATCCGTATTCAGCGGGTCGCCACCTGCTTGTCTGACCAATTTGGCCACCTGTCCGCGGTGGTGTTCTCCATGTATGATCACATGGGTTAGAATATCCCGGATCGCGGTCCTGAACTCTTTTCCCTTGCTGTTCCGGTAGACCAGGTCTTGCGCCAGTCGTTCCTCTGAAAGATCCGAGAGAAATTCCCGGTACTGCTTATGGGCTTCGAGCATTTGTTTTTCGACTTCACCGGCCTCAAAATCGGGCCAGATTTCAATGCCCTCGAGCGACTCCTTCTGTAGTCGCCTTATCCACACCTGCTTGGCCGCTATGAGGTGGGTGAATATTTCTTTGGCTTCAGACAGATCCAACGATGTATTCGTTATTTGCTCGTAAACCTTCTGATTCATACGCGCATCATAATCGAATAGCCGCTCATAATATTGAATCGTCATAATGACTTATTATCTGGTTCCCATATCTCGTTTGAAGCTTTCGAATGATAGGTTCACTTCCCCGGCACCAGGTAGCATACCGGATCGGTGAACTGAATGACTTCGACTTGTTCATGCATAGTTATAATATGGTTTTTGACTAATTATTTGAATGCTGAATTACGTGGTTGCTGCTGGTTCATTAGGGCTCGTTTCAGCAGACAGAACCGGCAGCAGCAGAAGTCCACCGATAATAGAGACATTCTTCAAAAAATGCAGCAACTGCATCTGAAATTGCTGTCCTTCGGCCGCCCAGAAGTTGTGAAAAATGAGGCTCGTCGGCACCAGGTACAGGGCAAGCAGGATACCGGCTTCTTTCATACGGTAGCCGGTGACCAGGGCCAGTCCGCCAGCCAACTCGGTCGCGATGGCTCCTAATAACATAAATAGATTTTGGATTTTCAAGTGGAGATTTCTGCAGATGGCATTTGTGTTAAATATCCCATAAGAACAGTCGGTCCAGTTAATAGAATGGAGGCGACCCCAATTATCAAACAAGGGGTTTTTATAAGCTACCGGTGCTTGTGTCACCCCAGGAAATCAGTTGGGAGAAGCTTTTTATCTTTTCCCCGGGAATTCCGACCCAGCTTTCATTTTTGCTAAATGAACCGATGCCAGCAACCTGTTTCGGGGGTAAACGGCATTAGTCGAAAAAGTAAAATCTTTCATCAATAGCTATAGACGACTATAATATTATTTTTAAATTAGTTGTATCGGTAAAATCAGATTGAATCTGGTTGCTACGTGATAGGCATAAAACCAAGTCAATCGTGGTTCCTTTTTAATATTCGTTTTACTTTACTGATATTTGCAAAGAAAAATAATTTCGCCTTAACCGTCAGCTTATGCATCTACCGCAAACCGCAGAATATGCTCTCAGAGCCATGGCTTGTGTGGCTCTGAAAGAGGATCAAAAACCTGTATCCAGCAAGGTGCTTTCGCGAGCGACGAATATACCCAATCACTACCTGTCGAAAATCATGCGGAAGATGGTATCCGCCGGGTTGGTCACTTCTCAGAAGGGACATGGGGGCGGTTTCAAGCTGGCTAAAGAACCGGATCAAATATCTTTCAAGGAAGTTTTGGAGATCGTGGATTATAAAATCGAGCCGGACGAGTGCGTTTTTGGTTGGGATAAGTGCAACCCGGACGACCCCTGCCCGCTGCACCACACGTGGAGTCAACTAAAAGATTCTTTTCAGTGGTGGGCGGAAAATATGACGCTCCAAGAGGTGATCGAACGGTCGGATGAGGTGCCTTCGCTGCTTATACCGGATGAGGAGTAGGTCCCTACCTTTTCCCCATGTGACTACTATTGAGACGGAGAGAAACATCCAATAGTTTGACTGTTGCATTCGGTCCTTACCCTTGTTGTTTATACCGACATTTGCCGGTACCGATCTTAAGAGGCGTTTTTCTCTAATTTGCTTTTAAAGTCCTCCCCCTTACCCCCTCCAAAGGGGGACGTTTTTTCACCGTGGTTGCCTTAATCCCCCCTTTGGAGGCCGTCTAATCCAGGAAATCGGGCGTGATAGATAACATTACCCATCCCCAGTGCTGAAGATCCTTGACTTGCGATCTAAATTGTATAGCCTCCAGCGATTCAGACGGCATAAGAACGGAATACCCGGCTTTAAGTGCGATATCCTGCGTAAACCGATGGGACAAGCTCAGGTCGATCTCCGATCCCAGATTTTGGTTCAGTATTTGTCCGGGAACCGTGGGACTTCCCAGGTCGGCTGACAGCGCAAAATAGTGATAATCCAGGGCCACGTTAGTCGATTCATTCACCCGATAATTTGTTTTCAGGTAAAAATCCTGAAGTCCGCCGCCCCGCGTATCGGTCAGCGCATTCAAGAAGTAATCCATATGTCCGTAAAATTTATGATTCGTGGCATACAGTGTGCTAAAGGTGTGACGAAGCGGGAAATCATCCCGGACGCCGCCGCCCGACAGGTGATCGTACCCCACGGTGAGCTGGATGGGGCTTACATCATATGAAGCACTCAGGGCATACATCCCGGCCGAGATATCTTGGCGGAGGGCGTCATCCCCACTTTGCAGGTAGAATTCGCCCCTCAAAGTCAACTCTTCGAAATTATATTTCAGGTTAGTCCCGTAGGTATATCTATAACGGGGAGCCTCTGTACCCTGTTCAAATCCATCAGTCAGTCCCAGTACCGACACATCAAAATCATCCCACTGCTTTTGGACCCATAGATAAGACAGCACCTTATAGTTATTGATAGAATAGGTGTTTCCGAGCAACCTTTCCGAATCCTGGTTATAGGCCCCGCCGATATCGACCTTCACTCTGGCGTCGGAATTTCGGTATTTTAAGAGAATCGCGTCATGGCTTCGAGCTTGCTGGGTCCAATTCACACTCCCGAGCAACCGCTGGTTGTCGTAAACCAGTTCCTGTCGGCCGAGCTTCACTCCCAGAACAGGAGAAACCTTCACCTCGGCCCACGCTTCATGAATATTCACATTGGGATTATCCTGCAGCTGCGCTACGTCACCCCATACCCGAACATCCTGACCGGATATCTTCATTTTATACCGGTCCGCTTTGTAATGAAGAGAAATACGAGTGCGCTGAGAAGTAAAAAAGGCGGGCTCCGTATTATCGGTACGCAGGATCCGGTATCCGTCACGATATTCCATCCGGGGCCTGAATTCACCGTCCAGCGAAAACTGAGAAAATGCCAGGGATGGGATGATAATCATCAATAACACCGTAAGCATCCCATATTTAACAGGTTGTGATAACATCATAATCAATTTGGTTAATTGAAATTTTCCAATGGTTCTTAGTCGAATAATAAGGACAGCAGGCACCGGAATCTAGCGGTACCTGCTGACCTCTTGATGGATGACAACTAAAGGACCATTCAATGGTATTGTCCTCCCGCTTCTCCTACCTTTGGTAGTAGGAGAAAGATATCCAAATGTGGAACTTTTTCGCCCTATCACCTCGCGAGCGAAGCGAGCGTTTATCCTCCTAGGTCGCCTGTTTTTTAACGGTCAGAGTGCCTTTCATACCGCCGGAATAGTGACCGGGAAAGGTACAAATGTATTCGTACGTACCCGGTTCTTCCGGGGCGGTAAAGGTAACTTCAACCGTTTCTCCACCTCCGGCCAGACCGGTTTTGGCGAGAATCTGGTCTTCCATTTCCGGGGCGATGTATTCATTATCTGATGCTTTGGCCGAGGCAACGGCAACTGCCGAAGCATCGGCATCCGCCGTTAACAATACAAAGTTATGGGCCATTGCAGCTTTCGGAAAGTCACTGACCGTTTTAAGTTTTACTTTGACTTTTTGACCGGGACGTACTTCGATTTCCGTCACCGTAAAGTCCAGCTGATTCGTCCCTTCCATTTCGATAACCTTGACGTCAGCATCATCCGCTGTCCCCTGCTGCGTGAACAACAACAGCATGGGAAGCATGAACAAGATGGTTAAAAGTTTTTTCGTCGATTTCATAATAAGATCCTTAAAGTTTTATGATTAATATTAGTAAGTAGATTTAGAGATTGGCTGCAAAAATCTCGGGCCGCTCCTTGCCTTCTACGTTGATAACCGCCAGCGCACCTTTGTGGGCTACTCGCGACAAAGCGTGATCGACCAGTTTAATGGGACCCGGAACCGGGAAATCCATTTCAAATATGCCGCAGCTTCCCGGGGGGACGGCACACGTTTGCACGAATCGTTCCGGATTGCTGTTTATGGCTCCCTCTCTCCAGGATTTTGTCCACACATTGCCAATCGGATGGAAATTGCTGGTAACATTGGGTCCACCGGTGACAAAATATATGCGTGCCGTCTCATCCCGCTTCACCATCAGGGCTCCGTGGCGATTATCAGTAATTGCTTGCTTCTCCCCGTTGATGACCACATAATTGGGGATTTCATCTTTCATCGCCTGGGTATCAAACTTATGCTTTCCTTTCTGGCCGGCTTTTTTATTGGTATAGATTTCATTCTGACCAAAGTAGAATTCGTGGTCGACGTCCGGCAGTCCCTCGGACGGCTCAACCAGGATCAGTCCATACATTCCGCTGCTGATGTGATAATCCAGTCGCGGTACGGCGCAGTGATAAATAAAGGCGCCTGGATAGGTCGCCTGGAACTGCATCGTTCTCGACTGACCCGGAGGACACATGGTCGCTTCGGCTCCTCCCCCCGGACCATATACAGCATGAAAATCCACATTGTGGATCATCGTATTGTTGGAAAGATTTTTGTGAGTCAGCTTAACCGTATCCCCCTGTCGGACTCTAATCATCGGACCGGGAACCTGTCCGCCATATGTCATATACGTAAACTTCACTCCATCCTCGATTTCAGCTACCACTTCTCTACTCTCAAGCGTGATTTCATGGGTTTTCGATGTTCGGCGTTTGATTAGCCCCGGAATATCCCGCGGGTCGGCGGCCACGCGTTTCACTTCGGGAACGGAGAACATCGACCCTGAAGCAGCGCCAGAAGCCGTTTCCCTGCTTTTCGCATTGGCCGCAAACGGCAATGCCGTCCCGGCTAAGAATCCACCGGACAACAATGCAGCGCCCGCATTTTCCAGAAATTTCTTCCGTGAATATCCATCGTTAGCATCCAGATCTTTTTTCATGACCTTATTTTCGTCTTGTCGATCCATCGTACTAATATTTTTTTGTTAAAATTATCGACTTAAAACTCTATAGACATTCATATCTATTAAGTTTTAATGCAATAGCTATGCCAGGATCTGGATTCGTTCTAGATAATTCGGCGTGCCGGCAAGAAATTGGGAAGAGAAAAGAATGGTGAAAACAGCCCGACAAACCATCTATTGCAGAGCTGCAATAGATTTAATAATACACTCATGCAACCTCGCACGAGTATTTTCCAACATTATATATATTATAATCTTTGGTGTTTTGTCCCCTATCATTTCCGCCTACCGCCAAAAGTCGTATGGTCTTGCCCCGACTGCTGTCGGGGAGAGGTTCGAAGGAGGGATTTATTTAAAACCTTTGGCTACGACGAACTCTCCGGGGATGTGGTATCCTTTTTCGTTGCGGTAGGGTTTTATAGATTCCAGGTATTCCCGGTGTACCGCTTCCACCGTCTTTTCATCAAATTTGCGGTATGCAAGGGCCACGGGCCCCCCGGAAAACACTGCCATGAGGGCCGTTTCATCATCTTCATAATACAATGGCACTTGAAAGCGGTCGACGGATATATTGGTGAATCCAGCTCGTTGGAGAGACTTTTTGAGTGTATCGCCGGTGCCCTGCTGGAAGAAAAGGGGACAAACATCGGAGGCAACTCGTTCGTCGACAATCGAAAACACTTCGTTCCAACCGCAGTTTTTTCGTTTGCCCCAGACGGCCACCCCCGCACGTCCGCCGGGTTTAAGCACCCGATTCATCTCCTGTAAAGCTTTCACCGGATCAGGAACATACATGAGGCCGAACGAATTAATTGCCGCGTCAAAAGACTCTTTTTCAAACTCCAATGACTCGGCGTCCATTCGATGAAATTTAACATTGGTGATATCCTGTTCTTTAGCACGGGACCTGGTCCGCTCAATCATTTCATCCGACAAGTCCGTAGCTACCACCTCACCCTCCGTTCCCACCGCCTTTGCAATCCGGGTAGTTACCAGGCCGGTTCCGGCAGCCGTTTCGAGAACTTTCTCTCCTTTTTTCAGGGTCAGCATCTTCAATAACTTATCTTGGGCGGGTTTTAGCTGTCGTTTCCATGATGGTTCATAATAATCCACCGCCTTATCCCAACCGTACCGTTGCACTCTGCGCTGAAATTCTGGTTTCATGATGTTTGCTCGTTTTAATTCGTGTGTAAGGTGTTATACCCTTTCCAAGTCTGACAACCTCCTAGCCCGGATTTCACTTCGTGGATGACGCTTCGCTCTGAGCTCACCAAGAAATTTGGGCTAGCTCTTATTAAAATATATTTCTCGTTTAACCGGGATCGCCCGTTTGAAATCATCGAGCACGGGACTGTGCTTATCGGCTTTATCGATCACTTTCTGAATCTCTTCCCGGTTTGCCGGACTTTCGATATAGACCTTGTATCGTAACTCTCGGAACCCCGGTAAACGATCGTCCACCCCCAACATCCCCCGGGCATCCAACTCCGACTCAACTTCGATTTCAATATTGTCAATCGGAACTTCCATAACAGCTGCTTGTTGCGAATAGGCAATTGCAAGGCAACTCCCAAGTGCTCCCCGCTCCAGGATACCGGGACCCGGTCCGGCATCATTGCCCCCTTCCGTTTTCCCGATATCAACCTTGAAACTCCAGTGTTTATGGGTTACTTCACAGGTGGTACCGTTAAATAAACGTACATGGGTTACTGCCGTTCCCTTTCCTTTTTCCGGCCGCAGTCTAACCACTTCTTGATTTCTTTCAAATGCTCTTTTGATCGTTTTCGGATCCGCCATAATATTAAAACCTACTAGTTACCGTTTCTATGAAAACAGGTCTTAGTCAGCCTTGAATCAATAGACAGGTTTAAGCTATCGCAATGAAGAAATACAGAAAGATATAGTTATACATTTCTGTCTCCATGGACTAACTTCGTGACCGCTGCAAACAGAGAATCTGCATTTACCACTCTCTCATTTATACCACCCCATTTCAACGCATTGTCTTCATCCAGACTTCACAATAGCACATTTCACAAGAAATGCTAACCGGTTTAATATGCCTACGATCTAATTCCCTTCCACCTGAAAACATCTATACCGCATCAGCTAATCCTCATTTAAAATATATAATAATAAAATGACAATATTCTAATATTATTATAATAATAATCTATTATAAGTATAATTATTTCTTTTCTAAACTTTTTTAGATTAACTATTTAATACAAGGCATATGTCAGGGTGAAGGTTATTTGCAGGTGATCATTATCCTGTTATTCCTTAATTTACCGGTCAATCAGAACCCGCAAATCTCAAATAAGTAAACCCTTTATGTTACGATTATTGATCTCGATATTGGTTATCGGAACGGTTCTAACCGCGTGCGGTGGGAGTAAAACGGATGTGGTTGATTCGGGAACCTACACGGGAACCCTGGAAGAAGTGGTTCCGGAAGAATCTGAAATTTATCTTAGTACGGACGAGGACCAGTTGCTGGAACTGTACTTTATCGATGAAACGACCCTGACACAGGCTGGTGATACGGTCGATTTCAGTGTACTGGAAAAGGGGCAGCGTGTCGAGGTTGAGGTTAAAAAAGTTGGCAAACAACTGGATCCAATTTCCGTACGGATCCTCGAATAGATGACCGAACTACCCGATATATGGCGGGCCGAGTTATGGCATCCGCTTACGGTCCACTTTCCGATCGCGCTTCTAGTATTCGCCATGCTGACCCGTCTTGCGAATCGTTTTATTGGGAAAAGCATCGGCTGGCTGCTCAACACGAGCAGATTGTTGCTTTATACAGGCACCGTGTTTGCATGGCTAGCCGTCTATACCGGTAACCTGGCCGATACTCACGTAGCCCGATCGCTTTGTGATCCGACGGTCGTGGAACACCATGAACGACTGTCCTATATCACGGGATGGATATTCACCTCGGCTGTTCTCCTGGATCTGATCCGCCTTCTTCCCTTGAAGTTTCTTGATTGGATACAAAAATCCTGGAAAGAATGGCTAATCATCGTCCTGCTTATAGCAGGAACCTCCTATCTGGGCTATACCTCTCACCTTGGAGCTCGACTAGTTTATCAGCAGGCTGCAGGCGTCCATCAACCTGCCGAAGACTGCCAGGAATTTGAGTGATGAAGAAAATGACTCTTTCTCCCCGATCCTAAAGGAGCTTGTCCCGAGAATCGTCGAGAACAGGTTTCTCAACCCTCACCTTACAAACAAATTACCCCGTGCCGACTGTACGTCAGCACGGGGTCGAAGGAAGATGTTTGACCTTAATTGCTTATTTAACCCTTCGCAAGTAGATAAACTTTACACGGCCTTTACGGCTACGCGGTTTCCTTTGACGCGGTTTTTGTGCATGACGCTTATCACTTTATTCGCTTCTTTGCCGGGGATTTCAACAATGGTGTGGTTTTGTTTGATCTCGATATCTCCGATCAGTTTGCCGGAAATGCCGGTTTCGCCGGTAATGGCTCCGACCAGGTGACCCGGTCCGATTTTCTGCTGGTGTCCCACATTGAAATGCAGTTGAATCATTTTACCGTTTGATTGTCCGTTGCTTGCGCCATTTTGAACGAAATCGTTTTCGTTTGAGTTTCCGTCCACTTGATGCTTCAAAAAGGCTGCAGCAATTTCCACCGGGGTGAAACGTCCATCAGCCGCCGCTTCGATCTGCTCGATATAGGGTCGGAGTCCGCCTTTTTCAAGCGTTTCTATAACGTCATTCAGATGACCTTCCATACGGAATTCGGCAATCTCGTCGTTTGTCGGCATGCTCAGTTTTTCCAGTTTAATCTTGTTGTTACGCTCAATATACCGGAGCTGCTTGTTTTTACGCCCGGCGGTAAACGTAATGGCTGTTCCCGATCGACCGTAACGCCCGGTTCGACCGATACGGTGCACATAATATTCCGGATCCTGGGGAACATCGTAATTGAAGACTACATCGATGTCGTCCACATCAATACCTCGCGCGGCGACATCGGTTGCCACCAGCATATCGATATGTCCGTTTCGAAACTTATCCATCACCCGGTCGCGCTGGTTCTGGTTCAGATCTCCGTTGATAAAGTCGCTGGCATAGCCCCGCGTTTTCAACTTACGGGTTAGTTTCTCGGTCTGTCGTTTCGTATTACAAAATACCAGGGCCAGCTCGTACTCATTCAGATCCATAAATCGGCAGATCGCCTCGGTCCGTACCGAATCGCGCACTTCCACTACATACTGATCGATATTGGGAGCGGCAATCGATTCGCGTTCGATCGTTACGGTTTGCGGGTTGTTCATATAGCGATTCATAATCTTGCGAATCGACTTCGGAACGGTGGCCGAAAACATAACGGTTTGAACAGCACCGTTGGAATAGGAAAGAATTTTCTCCATATCGTCACGGAACCCCATATTCAGCATTTCATCGGCTTCGTCGAAGACCACCATCTGGAGTCCGTCGAGTTTGATCGTACCCCGCTTGAGGTGATCGATCGTTCGACCCGGCGTACCGACGATAATCTGGGCACCGCGTTTGATAGATTTAATTTGCCGCTTAATCGGCTGTCCGCCATAAACGGGCACGACATTGAGTCCGCCGGTGTGCTGACCGATTTTCATGAGTTCTCCCGTTACCTGGATAGCCAGTTCCCGGGTCGGACATTGAATAATGGCCTGGGTTTGCTTGTTGTTTGTGTCCACTTTCTCCACAAGGGGGATGCCAAAGGCGGCCGTCTTACCGGTCCCGGTTTGAGCTTGTCCGACAAGATCCCGGTTATTCATAATATAGGGGATACATTGTTCCTGGATCGGGGTCGGTTCTTCAAATCCCATATCGGAAAGTGAACGTAGTACTGCGTCGCTGAGATTCAACTCAGCAAAAGTAGAATGATTCATTCGTAAAAAATATTAAGTTGTGTTTAGTGTACCTGAAATCACGCCCGGTCCGCCCTATTTTATAAAAGACGGACTGCTTCCACCCAAACCGCGTGACAGGTATAAACACATCCTGGAAAGAAAGGCTAGTAAAACCGATACTCTCAACGACAGGCAGACGCACTGCAACTTCAGAAGCACCTAATATACGAATAAATCTTGAAAGACAAAGAAATAAGTTATTTTGAAGTCCTCTTTAATAAAACAACGTACTATTGAAATTTTTCACTTCGCAGCTTACCCATATTATATCAAGTACGGATACGCAATATAACTTAAAGCGGCTGGCACGTTTCGTGGGGATTTTGACGCTGGTAATCATCCTGTATTCCGTCGTGTTTCACTTTATCATGGAATACGAGGGACAGGATCACAGCTGGATCACCGGTCTTTACTGGACCCTTACGGTTATGTCAACGCTCGGATTCGGGGATATTACTTTTACCAGTGACCTGGGACGCATCTTTTCGGTTATTGTGCTGGTTTCGGGCATGTTATCGCTGCTGATCCTGCTGCCCTTCACCTTTATCCAGTTTTTCTATGCCCCCTGGCTCGAGGCGCAGGCCAAAGCCCGCGCACCAAGGGAAGTGCCGCAAGATACGAAAGATCATATCATCATAACCCATTACAACCCCGTTACCCGTGCATTAATGGACAAGCTGGATCAGTATAACTATAACTACGTTATGTTAGTGGGCGAGTTGGCCAAGGCGCTCGAATATTATGACCAGGGATATAACGTGGTCTTTGGCGACCTGGACGACCCGGATACCTACGGCAGGCTCCGCGTCACGCAGGCTGCGATGGTCGTGGCAAACGGGACCGACATGGTAAATTCCAACATCTGCAATACGGTGCGCGAGCTGGACGAAGATGTTACCATTGTATCCACGGCCGACTCACAAGATTCTATCGACCTGCTCAAACTGGCCGGCGCGGATCATGTCATTCGCATGGGAGATATGATGGGACGGGCCCTGTCGCGGCGGACTATCGGACAAGACAGCCGGCTTCATGTAATTGGACGTTTTGACCAACTTGTTCTTGCCGAAGCCATGGCCCATCAAACTCCGCTGGTCGGCAAGACGTTGAAGGAAAGCAGGTTAAGAGAAGAGATGGGCATTAACCTCGTCGGGATCTGGGAGCGGGGAGCGTTTTTAAAACCCCGCCCCGAGCTTACCATTAAAAAAGAAAGCATTCTCATCATGGCCGGATCCACCGAACAACTCAGGACGTATGACGAATACATGGCTATATACCGCGCCAACGATCACCCGGTCATCATCGTCGGTGCCGGCCGTGTGGGACGTGGTATCGCCGAGTCCTTTGACGAACGGGGACTCGATTACCGGATCATAGACAAGAATCCGGACCGCATAAAAAATGACGAGCACTTTATACAGGGATCAGCGGAAGATTTCAGTACCCTCGAAAATGCAGGTATCCGGGAGGCCCCCTGCATTCTGATCACTACGCATGATGACGACATGAACATCTATCTAACCATCTACGCCCGAAAATTGCGCCCAAATATTCAAATCATCAGTCGGTCCACCCTGCAACGAAATGTCAACACCCTGCATCGGGGCGGCGCCGATTTTGTACTGTCTTATGCCACCATGGGCGCCAATGCCATTTTCAATATCCTGGAACGCAACGATATTATTATAGTAGCTGAAGGTTTGAATGTGTTTACCGTAACCACCCCGGGTAAGCTGGTGGGAAAAACACTGGTAGAGTCGAATATCAGGCAGCAGACGGGATGCAACGTGTTATCCATCCGCAAAGACGGTCAACAGATCATCAATCCCGATCCAGATGAACAAATTACGGGGCATAGCGAATTGGTGTTGGTCGGTACGTCGGAAGATGAGAAACAATTTATGACGCATTTCAGGGAGTAATCCTTACATAGCAATGGGGAGCGAGACACTATATAGTGGCATGCCGCTTATTTGTATAAAACAGATGAATATAATAAGTTATGCTAGATTAGTTTTAAGCATTCTAAACATTTGACACAACTAATTGGGGGAACAGGGGCATGAGAGCATTACACTGGATTACCGGGGTATCGGTACTAACCGGCATGGTATTCTTTATTTTTGGTCTTTTTGGGTCTCTTTGGACTGCACTTCTTTTATCTATGTCTGTGGTGGTATTCTATTTCTTCATTCTGTTGGTATATATTATTCAGAAGAGCCAGTCAAACTGGGACCGGGTTATCGGCATCGGGGTATTGGTCTTGTTGACCGGTTTTGCCCTTCGATCCGGTCTTTCCTCGTACAGCTTTGCCAAATGGAATCACCAATTGCTTACAAAAAAGATCCGCTCAACGATCGATAGGGGGATCTTGGCGGTACATCTGAACACGCCGCTGTTGAAAACGCTGAAAACCCGCTACCGGGGAAATCCGGAGACCCAAAACCTGTACCGGCTTTTTATGGAACAAAACCGTGGTCAACTGGAGCAATCCGGAAACCTCACTCGATATATCCCCCGTGATCAGCAGAAAGAACATCGAGATGACCCCCCTTTACTTTATTACGACTCGACCGAAACAGCTGATAAAATAGTGCTTGTCGGTCACTCGGGTTTTGGAAATGGAAAACAACCTGACTTCACGAATTATGACGGCTCGAGAGGAAATTTGCAATACAAGGCTATTCTAACACCAAAAGGAGTGAATTATGTTAAAGAAAATTAAAAATATATCCTGGGTGGAATGGGTGCTTATCGGGGGATTCGTTATCCTCTTGCTTGGGCTCCCACTGCTGGCTTCCTACCTGTTTGGAGAGACTGATAGCTGGGGGACTCTCTATTCGCCCTGGTCACATGCGGTCAATATCAATACGGAAATTGCCATTGAAGAATTCAGATCGGGTCAGTCCCCCGACGAGATGTTCCTCAGTTACCACCTTATGGCTTTCCTGGGGATTCTGCTCTTTTACATCATCGGACCGGGGCTGCTGATCATAAACGGCATCGGGGCTTCTGGCGCCAAACGGGAGAATGGTTCTCGAGGAACCTTTCAAGTGGGTTTGGTACTGGTGCTGGCCGGAATCATCAACCTCGGACTGGAAGCAGCCATCTCTCCGACGGTTCATCAGAACTCGCGACAATCGGCTGCCGTATCCGAGCTTAAGGACCAGATGCGCCATGAAATGTTGAAAATTGGTATTGCTTCATACGAGCATTACGTTTTACCGGATTCTCTTGGAGGGAATGGTGGGAGTTTTGAAGGTCTCAGCCTGGACGCTATCGCCGCCGGACTCGATTTCCCAACGACCGACTACCGGCTCGTCCCGGTTTCCGATACGCTGGTGAAAATTGTAGGGGTTAGACCATCACCTTCCCCTTCCGTTCAAAAAGACTCCATACGCCTCGTGGCACACAGCCATCCCAATACAATTATGGACTGGCAACAATCAAACTAGATGTACCGGTCAGCCAAATAAATATTTCGACATATAAAAAACAGGGGATTTATGAACTGTCCGAATTGCAATAAAAAACCTGTCGGGCTTTTCCCGGGGTTTCGATTGAAACGTGTGGGATTCAAACAAGCGTTCAACGGATATTTCAGATGCAAGCATTGCGGAACCCTGCTCGAGCAGGAAGAGGAATCTGGGCTACCAAAGTACGAGAAACCTTATACTTATATTCAAGTCGTGTTTACGCTGCTGATTTTGGGCTGCGGTTTACTGGCTATGTACACAATCGGTATGAGCAACTGGTCTTCGCCAGGTGTTTTGGCAGGGTTGGTGGTTTTATTGACGGGTTTGATTGGTATTCAGGACTCCTATTTCAGGCCTCGCTATTGGATCATCAAGGAAGCCGACATGAAAAGTTCGGATCAAAAACCATCCTACAAATTAACTTCACAGGGATGGACCATCTTTAGCCTCTACTGTATTATAGCAATAGCGCTGTTTCTCATCACGCCCTCTTATCTTGATGAAGCAGACTTCTCAAAATGGACCATACTCACGGGTGCATTCCTTTACAGCGCGGTCGTGATCGGCGGTGCTATTTATATCATTACCAGCTACTCAACGCCGGAGGGAGAAACGCAAACACACCAAACAGAAGAGGGTTAAAAGTATAGAACCTCGAAGAAGGATAATTTTAACTTTAAATCGCCGTGAAGTCACATGCCTCCAACATAGCAAGACCTTGCTGGAAGTATACTATCAGGAAGTTCATTTTAAGTTTCGCCTTCTTCTTCAAAACCTTTCAACCATTCAATATACTTCATCAATATTGCTGCTGGAGCCCCGGATAGACTGTTTTTGAAAACGGCAGGTGACCTTTGTTCCCTTATCATCAGAATCGAGGTCTATTGAAGCGGAAAGTTGCTTGGCCAGGGTCTTGATAATGGTAAACCCCATCGATTCGGCTTCCTTAAGGGAAAAGCTTTCCGGCAGTCCCTCACCATCATCCTCCACCGACATGGCGATTTCATTACCTGTTTTTTGGACCGAGATCCGGATAGTTCCCTCTTCGCCTGTGAAAGCATGCTTGCCGGCGTTGGTGATCAGCTCATTCAGCATCAAGGCACAGGGTACGGCTTGGTTAATGTTGATATCAACGGGATCGGCTTCAATAATCCAATTTAATTCCGTCTGTGCAACCACGGTCTGCTTAATTGTATCGACAAGATCCTCCACATAACTCTTGAAATTTATGGTCGATAAAGAATCCGATTTATACAGTTTATCATGGATCAATCCCATGCTGTGCAGCCTCATTTCACTGCTCTCCAATAACTCTTGATAGTACTTGTTATCTACTTTAAAACGCTGTATCTGCAACAATCCGGATATCACCGCCAGGTTATTTTTTACGCGATGGTGAATTTCCTGCAAAAGTACATTTTTTTCTTCCAGCGACGATTGTAGTTTCTGAAAGGTTAGGAAGCGATCAAGTTTAGTCGTCAGCGTATCGGCAATTGCTTTGATTAAATCTTCTTCCTCATCAAGAAAAGGAGTCGATCCGGTCGTTGGCCGCTCCTCGGTATAAGCTATGGTGATGGTCAGGGGCAATCCCTCTATAAAAGTGTCGGTTTCCGTAAGTTTATCGACGCCCCCCGTGTAGCCATCAGTACTATAGGAGGTGCCGTCAAATTCAATTCGAGCCTCTGTTATTTCAGGATATTGCCAGCCCTCCGGCAAGTATTTTACCGCCTTGTTCAACAGTTCATCAACCGTGTACTCCTTCTCGGACAGATTGGCAATTTTATACAGGCAGCTTTGTTCCTTAACCCGTTCCTCCAATTGGGACATCAGCTTCTTCTGCTCGGTTATATCGGTGGATATCCCGCATATGCAATCCTCATAATTGGGGACCCCTTTCAATGGATATTTGATGGAGTAGAAATGTTTGACCTCTCCGTTCACCGGAATTTCTTCCTCGGCTGTTACCGGCCGATCACTTTCCAACGCCAACCTGTCATTTTCTCGTATGTTATCGGGCAGACTTTTGCCCAATATCTCTGCCGCCGTTCGTCCCATCACCTGGTTCCGCTCGACTCCGAATAGTTCTAAAAATGCGTCATTGACCAACCGCAACGAACCGTCGGCATCTTTAACATAGATAACCGCCTGGGTCTGATTGATAATTGCGCCAAACAGTTGACGGTGTTCATCAATCTCTTTATGAGCTTTCTCAAGCTGTTTTTGGTGCACACCAATTTGCCCGGCATAACGCCTCAACAATTGGTACAGTATAATCCCGGTCACCATCACAAACAGAAGGCCTTTGACCGTCTGAACCGTTATGGAGGCCGACTGGTCAACGTACCAATAAGAAGTGACTAAATCGGAAGCAATTATATAAATAGAGGCGATAAGCACATATACGAGGCTTACCGTCTTAGCATTTAGCGACATTATAGCTCTTGTTGCATGGAACAGCCGATATCGAAATCCTCAATATCTGAAACTACAATCTATTTAAAACCATTGATTTTTAAAAGCTTGCTGCTGGAGTCGGCCGGATTTTTATAAATCTGCCGCGGAAAAGCCTTTCCCGTTCAGATGGCCCTATTTAATCAGTACCATTAACTTTGATTGTTGATCGTTCTGTGTTTTGAGCCGGTAAAGATAGAAGCCGCTCGCCACACTTCGACCCATGCCGTTTTTTCCGTTCCATCGGACTTGGTGTCGGCCGGCAGGCAGGGGTTCATCGATGAGCGTTTTTATTTTTCTGCCTTGAACATTATAGATCTCCAGATCGACTTCTTGTCTTTCCGGCAACATGAAAGCAATAGTGGTGGATGGGTTGAAAGGATTGGGATAGTTCGGTTTTAATTTAATTTTCCCCGGTCGCTCCGGCAACCGGTGTGAGTCCTTGATTCCGGTGTACGTTGAATCCCAAACCGATTCGAGCGGCCAGACGGTAATGGTATCCAGCCGGGCCGATCCCTCTTTGGTATATAACCGCAACCCGGTGGTGTTCTTACCCGGAAATATTCGTTCGGTCAATACGCGTTTTCCATCTTCGGCAAAAACCTCTATCGAAGATCGGTCTACGAGAATGCGCATCTTCAGCCGGTTATCCGGTATTGATAGGGGGGCTGCATGAATACCGGGAAACTGCTGGTGGAAGTCAACCATACCGGAACCGGTTCTGTCAATGAATAGTTCTTCGGATGCTGCATTGTAACCGACCATAGTAGAGTCCTCATTGCTTCTTCTTAGAATAATACCCGCTACCGTCGCCGAGTTGATTTCGAGCGACAGTTCAATATCCAGAAGTCGTTCCTTTACTCCCTTATCACTTAGATAATTCGATGGACCCTGAATCGTCCGATTCACAATCTGAGTCGAATCCTTTCTTAACTTCGACAGCTCTGCAACCGGTGTTTGAATCAGGCTATATTCTCCATACTCCTCTTCGATTAGCTGCCAGGTTCTCGGCAGCGTCATGCTCCCGCGCCAGGGAGAAGTGGGGATATCCCGCGCATATTGCCAATCATTCATCCATGCCAACCCGATGGTCCGACCGTCTGTTTCGGGAATATTATTCCAGCTCATAAAAGCATAAAAATCCCTCCCGTAATCCACCCATTTGATCTTTCCTTTTTCTCTAAACGCCGCCTCATCGTCAAAGACGATATGATCCACATTGATATGCCCCCAACTACCCTTATGGTGATCATAAATTTCGATGCGGGCCGAGTCTCCCAGGTACTTCTCCACATTCCAGAAATCCCAGTGTAGTGCCTCAGTATCCCTCCCCGTACTGTTCCGTACGGTATCCCCTTTCACGATTAACTGCATACCGGTCTCCCCGGGATGATTACCGCCTCCGATCAGGAAGTTGATGTAATCCTGCCGGATCTCGAAAACCGGCGAGCGCAGCACCCCGGTCGACCCATCTCCCTTATAAAACGTATTCACCAGTCGCACCCCCAGGTAATTACTCACGGTCCGCTGGTTGGACAGGGTGCCTTTTGCCGGATTCGGTCCGAAGGCGTCCCCGTTGGCAGTCCAATCGCCATAGTCTTCGGACTCAAAATCCTCAAATAACGTTGCCCGGTGGATGCGGGCATCATATCCTCCTTGATCCCACAGAAAATTGCGTCCGTCAAATGAACCCACAAAATATTGGCTTGCGGAACCCGAGTGAGGACCCCCGCGATTTATATCCACCTGCAATACCCATTTTTCCCTACCCGGCTGATTATGGACCGGCAGTTGAAAAAGATCCGGCACCTCCCAGAGTCCCCCGGTAGCCGCTTCGGGACCGAAAGTGCTCAGCAATTGCCACTGTTTCAGATTGGACGAGCCATAAAATTGTACCTGCCTGCGCCCCGACAGAGTAATGGCCATAATCCATCGGCCGGTTTCGTCGTGCCAGAACACTTTGGGATCCCTGAAACTGTGGGATTGCAGATCAAGCACCGGGTTGCCGCTATACCGGGTCCAGGTCGATCCCTCATCGGTACTGTAGGCCAGGTGCTGCGTTTGAAGCCCGTCGGATTTATAATGAGCCGTATAGATGGCCACCATCGGCGGATTTTCGGACGTGCCGAAACCGCTGGTATTCTGATGGTCTATCACGGCACTTCCGCTGAATATCATATACTGAGGCGTTTCCGGAATCGCAACCGGCTGGTGTTGCCAATGCATCAGATCACGGCTTTTGGCATGTCCCCAGCTCATATTTCCCCACGTGTTTCCCTCCGGATTATATTGGTAAAAAAGATGGTACCATCCTCTCCAATACACCAATCCATTCGGATCATTCGTCCAGTTTTGCTTCGGGCTGAAATGAAACTGGGGGCGATGTGGTTCATTGTAAATTTCGTCTCCCAAATGCATTTGCGCTGATGTGCCCTGAAAGGAGACAGCCAATAGAGTCAATACGAGGATAATAAGCCCGCCATTGTTTTTGAAAATCAGGCCTTCCAGGTTAATATGTGAAGAAATAAGCTTCATAAAAGGGAATCGTATTCATATTAATGTTGCACTGGTTGCCTGAAGCTTCATGGTCGGGCCGATTAATCACGCGGGAATTCGCTGCCGGCTGCAATGTTACTTGGTCTTTTTAAACCTAATATAGAACTCTAATGAAATAAAGAACTGGTTTTTATCATAAGGAGTGGCATAAACTCCGGCTTATGTTTTCAATATTAACTTTATCCCGGAATTTTAAAAGCATTACTCAAATACCGTTCAATTTAATCATTATTATATACTAAGATATTTATAGACAGACATGAACTTTATAAATGATCCTATGCGAAAACTGTTGATAACCTGCCTGCTTGCACTCTTTATTTTTCCCTTCCTGTCAAATGCCCAAACAACTGATCATAACCTCCGGATAATGACCTACAACATTCGATATGATGATCAAAGAGACACCCCGGGAAGCTGGTCCCAACGCAAGGAGCAGGTCGTCGGGCTGCTCCGGTACCATCACCCCGATATCATTGGAACACAGGAGGGATTAAAGCATCAGCTCGAATATATCCAGGATCATTTGGAGGGATACGAGCGATTCGGTGAGGGACGTCGAGGGGGCGACGAGGGAGAGTTTTCGGCGATTTTTTACCAGACGGACCGTTTCGCGGTGCTGCGCCATCAAACCTTTTGGCTCTCCGAAACGCCCGACAAAACCGGCTCCAAAGGATGGGATGCCGCATTGCCGCGGATTGTCACCTGGGGACTGCTTCGGGATGAGCAAACCGGTCGGGAGTTCTATATCTTCAACACGCACTTTGATCACGTGGGCGATACGGCGCGGCTCGAAAGTGCCGGGCTGTTGCTGCAAAAAATCGATGAAATTACAAATAATTCCAATATTATTGTGACGGGCGACTTCAACTTTGAAGAGGTTTCCAGGCCATACCGGCTGCTGACCGGACACGGGAAACATACTGGCAGTACGAAATTGCTGGATACCTACTATTATTCGGAACATTCGCCCCACGGTCCGAACGCTACGTTCAGCGGATTCAAGGTTCGTCCTGAGCAACTGAATCGTCGTATCGATTATATTTTTGTGCATCCCGGGGCGTCACTAAAGGTGCTTCAACACGCTACCTTGACCGATTTTTCGGGAGGGCGGTTTCCCTCTGATCACTTACCGGTGGTGGTCGATATTGTGGTAGAGTAAAGACACGCCAATGCCCGGTTCGGGGGCTTATTTTCTTCCATCTTCTATTTCAACAGCAACATTTTACCCGTAGCAGCCTCATTCTCCGTTTGAATAACGTATATGTAGATACCGCTGGTAAGGTCTGACGCATCAAATCGAACATGATGACGCCCGGCCTGCATACTTTTGTTGAGAAATGTTCGAATTTTTTGTCCGAGTACATTATATATTGTAATGCGAACATACTGCTTTTCGGGCAGGTCAAACCGCAAAGTGGTACGGGGATTAAACGGGTTCGGATAGTTGGCATGCAACTCAAATGTGTCCGGCAACGGTCGGCTCATATCT
>CAJXOW010000005.1 GCA_913057825.1 uncultured Balneolaceae bacterium
GGCGGAGTGATGCAGAGTCACCGGGAGGGAGAGTGGCTGGCCGAAACGGGTCCGAATACCTTCCTGGTGAAAACGGGTCGCGTGGAGCGGTTTCTGCACCGCACCTCGATTGCCGAGCATCGCATTTTTGCTCCCCCCGAAGCCAAAAAGCGCTATATTCTGCGGGACGGGGAGCTGCGGGAGCTGCCCAGCGGACCGATTAAATTCCTCACCACCGATCTCTTCTCGACCAACGCCAAATTGCGGCTGCTGAAAGAGCCGTTCGTGGGAAAACCGCCGGAAGATGAAGAGCAGTCCGTCGCGGAGTTTGTCAGACGCCGCATCGGACAGGAATTCCTGGACTACGCCATCAACCCGTTTGTCGCCGGCGTCTATGCGGGCGATCCCAAGAAGCTCTCCCTCAAACACGCCATGCCGCGGATGCACAACCTCGAGCAGCAGTACGGATCGCTCATCTGGGGCATGCTGCGCGGCAGCCGCGAACGCAAGGAGCGCGACCGGGACCTGCCCAAACACAATCGCATCTTTTCCTTTATCGACGGTCTCGGGCAGCTGACAAAACTCCTCGCCGAACCGCTCGAAGATCATATCCACTACGATACCGAGGTCACCGGCTTCCGGCAAAACCGCGACGAGACCTGGCAAGTCACTTTTACCCGAAACGACGAATCACAGTCCGACACCCGCCAGCACTCCGCGCTCGTCAGCACTCTCCCCCTTCACCGCCTGTCCGACCTTCAACTCGACCTCGCCTCGACCGACGCCCTATCCCCCCTTCAATCCGTCACCTATCCCCCGTTATCCGTCTGGACCTTCGGGGTTCACCGTTCCCAGGTCGAACACCCGCTCGACGGATTCGGCATGCTGCTGCCCGAAGTCGAAAACCGCAATATCCTCGGCACGCTCTTCTCTTCCACCCTCTTCCCCGGCCGGGCGCCCGAAGATCACGTAACGCTGACCAGCTTCCTCGGCGGTGCACGTCAGCCGACCCTCGCCCGCAAATCCGAAGACGGGCAACGCTCGCTCGTACTCCGCGAACTCCAAGACCTGCTCGGACTGGAAGGCGACACGGAATTCGAGCACGCCGTCCAATGGTCGCACGCCATCCCGCAATACGAACTCGGCTTCGGAACCGTTAAAAAGGCCCTCAACAAACTGGAAGAAACCAACCCCGGTTTGTATCTTGCCGGCAACTACCGCGAGGGGGCATCGATTAACGACTGCATGGACTACGCGATACGGCTCGGCGACCGTTTAAAAGATACGGAATGAACACCGGTTCCGGAATGGTTTAACGGCTAATAGCATTATAATAACACAGGAATGAAAACAGCGTTTCATTCCTGTGTTATTATAGCTCGAGGCTGGAGGCTGGAGGCTCGAGGCATTGCTTGTTTACTAGATTACAAACACTAACTATATCTAAACTGCCGGCAATTAAGTAATAGTTTGAGTTGGAAATCCTGTAAACGGGCATTGCTTCCAGCCTCGAGCTTCGAGCCTCCAGCAATTTATTTTTCCTTTAAATATTAAATAAAAACCCAAAATAAATTTTTAGTCATGTCTAACGCATATTTTAAAATTGAAGAACCTCAGAATGAGTCGTACAACACGTACGCGCCGGGGACACCGGAGCGTGAGCGGCTCAAGAAGAAGCTAAAGGAGCTAAAGTCGAAGGAGATTGATATCCCGGCGATTATTAACGGGAAGGAAGTCCGCGGCGACCAGACCGAGGACTGCATCATGCCGCATAATCACCAGCACAAACTGGGGACGGTCTATCTGGTCGGCAAGGACGAGGTGAACAATGCGATTGAAGCGTCCCTCGAAGCCCGCAAGAAATGGGCCGAGACCCCGTGGCAGCATCGCATCAGCGTCTTTCAGAAGGCCGCCGATCTGCTGACCGGTCCCTATCGAGAAACGATGGTCGCCGCCACGATGCTGGGTCAGTCGAAAACCCCGCACCAGGCCGAAATTGAAGCGGTCGGCGAATTAGCGGACTTTCTGCGTTTCAACTGCTATTACCTCGCGCAGATCATGAAAGATCAGCCGCACTCGCCCGACAACACCTGGAACCGGGTCGAATACCGTCCGCTGGAAGGATTCATCTTCGCCGTGACGCCGTTTAACTTCGTGGCGATCGGCGGAAACCTGCCGAGCTCGCCGGCGATAGCAGGCAATGTGTCGCTCTGGAAACCCGCCCGGTCCTCGATCTACGCCAACTACCTGTTTATGAAGATTCTGCAGGAAGCCGGTCTGCCGGACGGCGTAATTAACTTCCTGCCCGGACGCGGTTCTGATGTCGGCGATCCCGTCCTCAACAGCCCGCATCTTGGAGGACTGCAGTTTACCGGTTCACAAAACACCTTCGATTACATGTGGGAGCAAGTCGGCAAGAACATTCGAAAATACAACTCCTATCCACGCGTCGTCGGCGAAACCGGCGGAAAAGATTTCGTCTTTGCGCATGAGTCGGCCGACGTCGATGCGATGGTCGTCGGAACCCTCCGCGGCGCGTATCAGTACCAGGGACAGAAATGCTCGGCGGCTTCCCGCATGTATATCCCCGAGTCGATCTGGCCCGAGTTCCGCGACAAGTTCCTCAAGCAGGTCAAGCAGATTAAATACGGCAAAGTCGACGAGGACTTCAGCAACTTCATGGGCGCCGTAATCGACCGGGGCGCTTTCGACGATATTACCGAATACATCGATTACGCGAAAGAGTCGGACGATGCCGAAATCCTGTTCGGCGGTAACTATGACGACTCCGAAGGATTCTTCATCGAACCGACGGTCGTCCAGGCGCAAGATCCGCACTTCAAGACGATGGAAGAGGAGATCTTCGGTCCGGTGCTCACCATCTATGTATACGAGGATGACAAGTTCGAAGAAACCCTCGAGCTGTGTGACAACACCTCGCCGTACGCGCTTACCGGTGCCGTATTCGCCCAGGATCGCTACGCGATCGATGTGGCCGAGCGCAAGCTGCGCAACACAGCCGGCAACTTCTACATCAACGACAAGCCAACCGCGGCGATCGTCAACCAGCAGCCGTTCGGCGGAGCCCGCAAGTCCGGCACGAACGACAAAGCCGGAAGCATCGGCAATATGCTGCGCTGGCTCTCGATGCGCGCAATCAAAGAAAAACGCGTGCCGCCTAAAGACTGGCGCATCCCGTTCATGGGTGAAGAAACAGAGGACCAATACAAAGAAGAAGCCCCTCAAATCCTGGACGGCGACAAGTCATAGCAAACAAACGCGAACAACAGAAACCCGGCTGCTTCACCCTTAAACAAGCAGCCGCCTGATAAAGGAAAAGAAAAGCCCGCTTCACAGCTTGTGAAGCGGGCTTTTGCATTAACGCTCAATCAAGTGTACCTGCACACAGTCAAACTCCATATACAAAATCAAAACACAAAATCGAACAAACTTCCAGCATCAATAAATAAAGACCGTTCCAAACGCCTTTAGTAGCTTAAATTAAAACTACCGAGACTGCCTCGAGCCTCCAGCCTCGAGCCTCGAACGCAATCAAGCCGCTGGCTTGATTGCTTAGTGCCATGTAATCCCAAGCTTCGTCACCAGTCCCTGGTACGTGCTTCTCAACTTCTGCATCGTATCGATAATCTTCTTCACCTGCTTCTTGGACTGCTGCTCTTCGCCCGGCGAGTACGCATCCACCTGTCCGCGCACTTCCGTCACCAGGTTTTGCAGCTTCTGCACTTCCGGCTTCAACTCCTCACGACGCTCCTCTCCGGTCGTACGATAACGTTCCATCATATCCTCAATAAATACCTCCAGCACATCCAGGCGTTGGGCGACATCCTTCTCCAGCGTTTTTCCGCCGGCCTTAACATCCTTGCGCACCTCCGCATACGTCACCTGTCGCACATCATTCTGCACCGGTTCCGGGGGATGCGCCTGGTTGCAGGCCGAAAAGATAAATGCCAAAGCCACCAAAAGAGTCGGAAACATCACTTTATATCGCATAACACAACAGATAAATTAATAATCGTTTAGAAATTAATTCACAATGAAAATAAACAATAAAAGTTATATAATCCTTGTGGATTTAGGCTGTCTATTTCCATTAGCAAACATAGATAGCAAATTGCACAGACGTTTTCAAAAAATACTTATTGAGCTCAAGGCTGAAATATAAAGGATCGTTCCACGAACCTTTATAGCTCGAGGCTCGAAGCTGAAAGTCCTGCTGCGAATACTATCTTCGAGAATCAGGCAGCCGTATGGTTCCAGGTTTCTGAACACGAAACGAACTCGCATCAGTTTTGCCTCGAGCCTCGAGCTTCGAGCCTCAAGCTATAAAATCTCCGATTTTATTTTATGAACATTAGCATACTGGGATGTGGGTGGGTTGGTTTTCCGCTTGCCCAACAATTGATTTCCGAGGGACATGCGGTCAAAGGATCTACGACCACCGAAGACAAAATAAAAACCCTCTCTCAAGCAGATATCGAGACCTATTTAATTACGTTTAATCCTGATCTGAACTGCGAAGATTGTGAAGGCTTTTGGGATGCCGATCTGTTGATCGTCGATATTCCACCCGGTCGCGGACAGGATGGGGTGGAGGACTACTTTCCGAAAGTAATCAAAAACGTCATCGAGCAGATCAAAAAGCACGAAATCCCCAAAGTAATCTTTGTCAGTTCCACCTCGGTCTATCCCAACACGGGGGATATCGTCCACGAGAAAGATGCCGGTCCGGCGGCCCGCAATTCGGGTAAAGCCCTGCTGCACAGCGAGCATATGTTCTTCGGGGAAGACGAATTCGATACCACCGTCCTCCGACTGGCCGGTTTATACGGCTACGACCGACACCCGGTCTACTACCTGTCCGGCCGAAAAAATCTATCCCACGGCAAAGCGCCGGTCAACCTCATTCATCGAGACGATGTAATACAGATCACCCTTCGAATTATTGAAAATGACGTGATGGGAGAGGTGTTTAACGTCTGCAGCGACGGACATCCACCCCGAAAGGCCCTCTACACGGCCGCCGCCGAGCACTTCGGCGTCGAACCGCCCACTTTCGCCGAAAACGAGGATAAGGACAAAGAGTACAAGATCGTCTCCAACGAAAAACTCAAAAAATACCTGGATTACCAGTTCCAGTATCCCAACCCGATGGATCATACGCCCTGAGGGGATTAGAAATTTTAAATTATCGGTGTTGGTCATTGGTAGTCACATAAGCAGCAAGAGTATGTATTATTTTACCGGTTTCATTGCTACTACATATCTAACTCAATACCGATACCTTCCTAACCACAAATTTTATACGCCCAACAATTCCTTAAACCAAAGCTTGCCTTTCATCCAATGGACCAAGGCAGGAAAAAATAAACAGGTTCCTAAAATGAATAGCCAACACTTAAACGATAGTGAATGGGGTACCACTGAATATCACCGACATTGATAGCTTCTCCATGTAATTCTTCATTCTTATAGACATCGTTCACACCGTATAATCCCTCAAAACTTACTAAAAAATGGGATCCCAGTTGACGTTGCAAAATTAAGCCCAATTCAAAAGCATTTTTAGCAAGATAATTTTCAATACCGTTATTGTTTGCCGAGGTTAACCACCCTTCAGTTGTTCTATTTTTATATTCATAATGATAGTTTGCATACCTTAAATTATTCCAGCTGAATACCGGTCCAAGGTGTAAAACAGGAGACTTATATAATGTTTTCAATCCCAAAGATAATGTATGCATTTTTATAGTCGTCCTTGAATTTTCAGCTTGCATTCTACCTCCCAATTGACTGTATCCAGTATACACAGATACCTGAAAATAATCTGTGCCTATAAACTGATAAGAAATACGTGCGTGAGGACGAACAATAAACCGTTCATTTTCACCGGACTCATATGGTGAATTTATTCTCTTATCATAAATCACTGGATACTCGATTCCGGCATGGATGGCAAGGTTGTCGATAGATAAAAATTGTGCATGCCCATATTGCGGCAGCCCCCACACCACTGCTATTGCTATACATATCCATTTCTTCATCTCATCTCCCTTTATTACTAATGTATAAGCCTATTTTTTACTGGGTCCTTAAGCCATAATACAAAATTAAGTTTAAAAAAAAATTGGAAGCTGGCGCAAGCTCCTGGCCTTGTAACCATTCGAGGTCCTCAATTCAAAATCCAAAATTCAAAATTCAAAATTTCCCAATCCTTTCATATGTTGTGTGCAGGGAACATCATTCCTACATGGAAATCTAACCTATGAATCTAAAAACCAACCACCATGAGTGAACACGTTTACAAGAAAGTCGAACTGACTGGCTCTTCTCCGATCAGCAGTGATGAAGCGGTTAAAAATGCCATTGCCAAAGCGGATGAAACGCTGAAAAATCTGCGGTGGTTTGAGGTTACGGAAACCCGCGGACACCTTAAAAACGGGGAAATCAGTCACTGGCAGGTTACGGTGAAGGTTGGCTTTACGCTGGAGGATTAGTTTTTGCTTTTATAATTGGTTACGAGAGGCAGATCATTTAACTAGTTGTAGCTACAGAGTCCTCCCCCTTTCCCCCTCCGAAGGGGGACGTTTTTTCACCCGGGTTGCCTTCAAATTCCCCCTTTGGAGGGGGAAAGGGGGAGGACCTTACTAGCAATAAACAGGAATCGGCACCATAAACGACAATAATTTCCCCAAAAACTCCGCCAATGCCGTTATTAAAACCCAAAAATATACTTCCGGTCGTTTGCTGGATTTTCATTTTTATATGGTTTTCCGGCGGCAGTGAGGTATCAGCTCAAAACGAAATTACCTCGCAACGCAAATCGCTGCAGGGATTGCAGCAGTTCTACCTGACGGTCAACCTGGAAGCGGGATCCGACCTGTCCGAAAAGAAGGCGCTGGATCTCCCGAAAATTCAGGAGGAAGCCGTCCAGAAACTGAAGTCAGCCGACCTGCCGCTGGAGACCGGCAAAACGCCCGGCGGACAGCAACACGCTATGCTGATTATGCATATCAATACGATGGATGCCGGTCGGGGAATTGTGCCGTTTGCCGTAAATATCGACCTCTATCAGCCAGTCAAGCTGACCCTGAACCGCGACCTCGAACAAACCGCCAGTACCTGGAATACGGGCAACGTGGGAGTCGTATCCTATGATAATCTTCCGACCATACGGGAATCGGCCATCACCCTGTTGGAGGACTTTATTAATGATTATAAAGCGGCCAACCGCTCTATCGAGTGATTATTTGTAGATCTTTTTTTAATTAAGAATAAGAATTGCCTTACCTTAAGCATCCGATTGATTTGCATACCTTGACTGCTCTCCTTTTATCGTAAACTTGAAATTGACCCGTCATACCAATTCATTCAAGAGATAATTTTTGAGTTTGCTTCAAAAATATTGATGACATTTGCCCTTCTATTCCGATGTAGTAGTATAGCATCGCGTTGAAAGCAAAAACATTGGTTTCTTCTCTTCTTCAATCTATTATTGACCATTATTACAATGAAAAAATTAGCCACCTATCTATCTACATTTACTCTGCTGCTGATGCTGGGCGCCTGTGATGGCGGCGGTGCAACGGGACCTAATACAGATCCGGACCCCAACCCGCTGGGCAGTGTTCGTGATTATGAAATAGTCGATATCAATGTCACGTTGCCCGAAGGCGTCAATTTAAATCTCTCCAATACTTCACTTTTATCTTATTTGGAAACGTTTGATGTTTCAGAAGGTGGTACTACAAAAGGGATCCATAAAGAGGACAGCCGCAATTTAGCGATATTGATGGATCAGGAAGACAATCCGTTATTAATGGGATTCATCACGAAAAATGACCGGGAAATTTCTGTAAAAACCACGGTGGAGGCCGTCCTCTATTTCAGTCTGGGAACCCTTTTCACACCGTTTGGCATACAAGAACGCTACCTCGAAGAGTCCTCCCAGCTACCTGGTTTTGATGCTTTTGTAGAAGAGGCAGAAACCATGTTTAAGTCCAATATCAAATTTCTCAGTTCAAACGAATTCAAAACTCATGTAAACGAAAAAACTCGCCAGATCATCAATAGTGCTGATTCACTAGATGTCCGTAATCTGATCGCCTCAACCATTCATTTGGATTCAAAAGATATAAGAAGCGGCATACAAATAAGTGAAAAAGAGGGATTAAGTATCTCTATTGTTAACAATTACAGACGAAGAGCTCATGGATTTCTGTATAAAACAGAAATCGTGAAAGAAGATGGAACAAAGGACGGAAATAAGGTGGAGTTGATCGAAGATATCGTTGAAAAAAATGCGTCCTCCGAAAAAGATGTAGCGGTCAATACCACCAAGGAATTTATACAGGCTACCGGCACGATTGCCGACATTGCTTCAGGTACGGGGGTTGGGTTTTTCCGTACTGAAACGGATCCTCTACCCCTGCAACTAAACGATGATGAAAAAGAGGCTACCTATAAAGTCCGTGTAATAGGTCCCTCACTGGAAGTAAAACTTCCCAAAATGACGAGCGCAGAATTGGATAAGATGGGTGAACTGATAGATGAAACCCTGGCATTCGATATCATGCTGCCGGTATTGCTAACTGTTGTGAACACAGGTGGCTTATTAGATGGAATAGATGAGAAGCGGTTTACCGGCTATTCAAATGCGCTGAAATCTTTTACCGCTTCCATACCCTCTGTAAACGATGCAATAAAAGAAGGGGATCTCGCCACAGCTTCGACAGAACTTATAAAAGCATTGTATAATAACGTGGCTGGAGAATCGGTAGGTGATGTTATGAAAGGATTGGTGAATGGTTTAACAGAATACTATAAAGCCAGAGGCTCCGAATTTTATCTGCAAAAAGCGGATGAAATTGAGGGAAAATTAGATAAAACAAATAAATTATTGTTGCTTGTTGACGGTTTACTGCTAACCAATGATGTAATTTATCGGCAATATACGGCGTTCGGCACATCTTCTGCGCTCGAAGAATGGGAGGTGGTTGCCCGGCAAAACGAAGTAGAACTTACGCCTCAAGAAAACGTGGCCTTCCTGAATATTACCGCTGATTTTGAAGTTCTCACACCCAACGTAGAACTTAGCGACGGACAAGCTTTCGAGTACCACTGGGAAACGACCGGTAATTTTGGTGTTTTACAGGCTGACGTCGGCAACAAAGAGGGGACATCCTTTGTTAGCAGCCAGGCAAAGGTGCAATATAAAAGCAACGCCAGTGACGATGAATTGGACGAAAACTCTATAGACAAGGTTATGGTGGAGGTATTCATCAAGGATGGACAGAATCGCTCTCGCGTAAATGATGATACCGCATTAGTAAGGATTAAGCCCTTCAAGTTTGAAATCACTCCCGATGGCGTCACGGTTGAAGGTGAAACCGATGTCACCATGCACCTTGTTCGACCCGACGGCTCCAATGTTATTGCAAATGATCCACATCTCGACTATAAGGTGATCTGGAATACTACGGCTAAACATGGAAAGTTTACGGGGGGACAAAGTAATATTACTACTTACAATCAAAACAAAATAACCTACCGGGCCCTCGACCGATTTACTCCGGAAGGAACAGAAGAGGTAACCGCCCGTATTTACAGCAGCGAGAAAGGGAAAAAGGATTACCGTTTCATTGACGAATTATCCGCGACAATTAATATAGAGAACGATCCGGATAAAGAAATTTTATATAAGTCCATTTATTTGGATTCCGGAGTTGCTGACCCTGACCAATGCGCTGATAGAGGCGGATACAAATATGCAGTATCAATCGTGTCATTTAAAATGCCCGATCCTGAAAAAGTTGATAGCTACGAGGCAACCGTCTTTGTTACCGGTGGACGGGATATTACCGTGGCTTCCTGGAAACACGGGCAGGACATACCACAACATCATACCTGGGGATATCACAACGAGATTCATGGTATGAGACCGGATGGTGGATATAATATTTTGCTTAGCTTCGCTCTCAGCTGTTCGGCTGACGCCATAGCAGATGCCAAAGAAAACCTGAGTGCAATAAAGGGCTATGGTGAAATAACCGTAACCTTGAAACCGGATGAGGATTAATAGCATTGATAAGGATTTTATAATGATCTGCCTTAAATTTTTCAAACATTCCGTTATACCCTATTATTCATATAGGGTGGGGGGGTATAACAGAGTCCTGATATAAGGTATTTTTAACGGTTCTTCCTTCCTACTAGACAAGCTAAGTGCTCTTTCCGATTCCTGAAATCTAAGAAGGATCTATAGCTTTTCAACCCTTAATCATTTCCAAATTAAGTGTTTTTATTATATTACCTGTCTTACGTATTTGAAATTTTTGTACCTATCATTTACATAATCTTATGATAAAATTCTTACTTTCTACCGGCGGCATCCTGGCCATGCTGGGTGTTCTAATCGGCGCCTTCGGCGCACACGCCCTGGAAAACCGGGTCAGTACCGAGTTGATGGAAATCTTCAACACCGGCATCCGCTATCATTTCTATCACGCCTTCGGACTCCTGATCCTGGGCATATCCTCCTATTTTTTGCCCGACACAGGATGGCTGCGGTGGTCTGGCTACCTGATGCTGGCCGGCGTCATTATTTTTTCCGGCAGCCTGTACCTGCTGGTGGTGACCGACACCCGCTGGCTGGGAGCAATCACCCCGATCGGCGGGACGGCCCTGATAATCAGCTGGGCTCTTTTTGTAGTGGCGGTGTTAAAAGGCGGCATTCAGTAGCTCGCCTTTCCGCATAAAATTCCAGTCAGGTCTTTTGCCCTTTCCATCAAATCCTTTAATACTTCTAAAGAGATTTGGCAATACTACTTTTCTGCCTGGCTATTCCAATAACATTAGATTTTCTTTATTTTACATGGGTGCATTCTGATATAAATCTCCTGGAACATCTCTACACGACTTGAAAGTCCCGTTTTACAAATATTCCGACTACCTCAAAAGCATCTTTGGGCAGAAAGTCTACAAGCTCTCGATTGATGGCGGATTTACCTGTCCCAATATCGACGGGACGGTAGCCCGCGGGGGTTGTTCTTATTGCAATAATCGGAGTTTCGTGCCGGATTATGTGTCGCGCCGCGATGCTATCGAGGAACAGATTGACCAAGGGATCCGGCGACAGCAAAAGCGTTCTGATTCCAACCATTTCCTGGGATATCTTCAGGCCTTTTCCAACACCTATGCACCGGTTGAAGAGCTCGAACCCCTCTACCGACAAATCCTGGATCATCCGCGTATTATCGGGCTGGTCATCGGAACTCGGCCTGATTGCCTGCCGGAGCCGGTCATCGAATTGTTGACCAAGCTTGCCCGCGTTTACTACATCGGACTTGAAATCGGGATCGAATCGATTTATGACGACACGCTTGAGCGGGTTAACCGCGGACATAATTTCCGGGCGGTCATCGATGCGATGGAGTCTTTCCGCAATACCCCGGTGCACCTGGGGACCCATATTATGCTGGGCTTTCCCGGCGAGTCGTACAGCCAGTGGATGCACGAGGCAGACGTCGTATCGGAGCTGCCGATCGAATATCTCAAACTGCACCACTTGATGGTGATTCGGGGGACCCAGATGGCTCGCGAATATCGGGAGGACCCTTTTATGATTTTCAGCTATGATGAATGGATTAAAACAGCCGCCGATTTTATAGAGCGACTGCATCCCGACATCGCCCTAGCCCGGCTGGCCGCCGAAGCCCCGGATAACCTGCTTATCGCCCCCGACTGGGGGACCTATAACCACGGTACGATTATGCAGAAGGTATCGGAAACACTGCGTAAACGTAATACCAGGCAGGGTTCGAGGTACAGGGATTCACATCAGGTAACTTTTTAGTACGCAAACATCTCCTGCAGTACATCGATGACTTTATCCCGGGTCGAGGAATGAATGGTCCCCAGTTTCTTAACCAGTCTTCTTTTATCGACGGTTCGAATCTGATCCAAAACGATCTGACCTTCCTTTTTCTGAAATTGTAGAGAGACCCGCGTCGGATAGGCTCGTTTTTTGGTGGTCATTGGAGCCACAATCACCGTGCGGATATGTCGATTCATTTCATCCGGCGATATCACCAGGCAGGGACGGGTTTTCTTAATTTCAGATCCACGAGTAGGATCCAGTGAAATCAACCAGACATCAAATCGATGAATTTTCCGTCTCTCTACCATGTCCACTCTTCTTCATCCCACACGGACGGCTCTTCCAGCTCTTCCCGATCCAGTAATTCGTCATCTCCGCGTTCAGCCATATCCGCGAAAGACTCATCCCAGCCTTCACGCACCTTTTCGGCCGACCGCAATACAATTTCATTATCTCTCAACACCATTTCCACTTCTTCTGTTAACCCGCTCTCTTCAATAAGCGCTTTTGGAATTCGTACGCCGCGGGAATTGCCGATTTTAATGAGTTTAGTCTTCATATTATTGATCGATCTTAATGACTTTCCTTACATACTTAATAGAGCACTTTCTATTCAACGTAGCATTATAAATGTAATTATTATGTAATTACATTCCAATTATGTATATCTGATAATTTTGGAGGGTCTGTATTTTTTAGAAATTGCCTTATTGGTCCTTTCTCTTGTCTATTCCAACTATTTTTGGGATGGATCTTTCCCCTACTTACAGGGCTCCGAGCACTGTTGGGTTTAACAGTCTTCTTTTTACTTTTTTTGCTTTATTTGGTCCTCCCCCTTGTCCATCCCAAATCCTTTTGGGATGGACCTTCCCCCTCCGAAGGGGGATTGTTTTTATTTGTTGGGGCGGAGGTTTTGTTTGATGCGTATGCCTACGTAGAAGAGGGAGGCTATGATGACGGCGTTGATGTAGAAGGGCAGGCCGGCGGCGTAGGCGAAGAGGAATCCGCCCCATGTCGGACCTACCATCCGTCCGAGTCCGCTGAGTCCCTGGGCGGATCCCATCACTGCTCCATAGGATTCTTCGCCGGATTCCTGGGAGATCAGGCTCATAATGGTCGGTGTGTTCAGGCTGTGTCCGACGGCCAAAATTCCCAGGTATGCTGCCAGGGTCCAGACCGAGTCGGCCAGCGGAATGAGTCCCATTCCCACCGCCATCAATCCGCATCCCACTAAAAACACATGTTCTTCCTGGAACCAATGGGTCAGGTAGCGGATCAGGTATCCCTGGATAAAGACGGCGATGAGCCCGATCCAGAAAAACTGCACCCCGACCTCCTGGGCGGTCATGCCGAGTTCCTGTTCACTGAAAAGCGGAAAGGCGCTGTAGAGGGTCGACTGACCGAAGGTGAGCACGAAAAAAGCGATCAACAGCGAAATTAGTATCCCCCGGGCGTCGGCGTGACTGTATTGCTGCAGTTTTTTCCAGAAGGTGGGGGTAAACACGCTGTGGCGTTTTTCGCGCCGGGAGGTGTCGGCCGACGTGTCCACGGTCTCGGGCAGTTTGACCAGTACCAGCAGAAAACTGAGTAATGACATGAAAGCAGCAAAGAAACCGGGCAGCATAAATTTGTTGGCCTGCAGCAGGGCCGCCGTTTCCGGAAATCCGAATCGTCCGATAAACCCGTAGAACGACTCGTGAATGAGTCCGGTGGCCAGGGCGGGTCCGATAACAAATCCGATCCCGAAGGCCGCCCCGATCATTCCCATCCCCTTGGCCCGCTCACCCTCGCTAGTGATATCCGCGATGTAGGCCTGGGCCGTGGAGATGTTACCGCCCATGATTCCGGCTATGATACGGGAGGCGAAAAGAATAAAAAGCGAATTGGCCAATCCAAACATCACATAGCCGATCACGGCACCGAACGTACTCAACAACATAATCGGCCGACGTCCCACGCGATCGGAATAGCTGCCCCAGATCGGCGAGAATATGAGCTGGGCAAAGGAATACACGCTGTACAACAGTCCCACGGTCACCGCCGACGCCTGGAACTCCTTGGCATAAAACGGCAGGAGCGGCAAGACCAACCCGAAACCCATCAGGTCGATCAGGACGACTAAAAATACGGTTGCGAGCTTATATCGCTGATTCACTCTATTCGCCCGCCTTTACTCATCAGAAAATTTCGCAGCGGTGCCAGAGCGGTAAGCCGTTTTATTATACAATTGCAAGATAAGTTCTCTAACATAAACAGCATAGCCAATCAAGAATATTTAACTTTGAGCGATATCGGCCACCGTCTCTTCTGCAGCCTTGATCGTCTTGTCGAGTTGCGACTCGCTGTGGGCGGTCGACAGGAACCAGGATTCGAACGGTGAGGGCGGTAGATAGACCCCGTGCTCCAGCATTCCGTGGAAGAATTTCTTGAAAAATTCCTGATCGGTCGAGCTGGCGGATTTAAAATCATTTACTTCCCGGTCGGTAAAGAACACGCCCAGCATCGATCCCACGTGATTGATATGATGGGGGATATCATGCTCGCTGAAAACGCGTTCGAGTCCCTCGATCAGGTGCTGCGCTTTCTCCTCGAGATCCTCATAATGCTTGGGATGCTTATGCAGCTCGCGCAGCAACGTCGCCCCCGCCGCCATCGCGACCGGATTGCCCGAAAGCGTTCCTCCCTGGTAAACCGGTCCGTCGGGAGAGACGACCGACATCACGTCTTCTTTTCCTCCAAACGCTCCTACCGGCATGCCGCCGCCGATAATCTTTCCGTAGGTAATCAGGTCGGCATCCACCCCGTACCGCTTCTGGGCTCCTCCCGGATGGACGCGAAAACCGGTCATTACCTCGTCAAATATCAAGATCGAGTTGTGGTCATCGCAGAGCGAACGCAGTCCCTCGAGAAATCCGTCGGCCGGCGGAATACATCCCATATTTCCGGCTACCGGCTCGACAATGACGGCCGCAATTTCATCCTCATTATTTTCAAACAGCTCCTGAACACTTTCGAGTTCATTGAATTGAGCGACCAGCGTATCTTTGGCGGTGCCCTCAGTTACGCCCGGACTACTGGGCTCACCGAGCGTCAACGCCCCGCTGCCGGCTTTGATCAGAAACGAGTCGCCGTGCCCGTGATAACAGCCTTCAAACTTGATAATCTTGTCACGACCCGTATACCCGCGTGCTACCCGGATAGCGCTCATCGTCGCCTCCGTGCCGGAATTCACCATGCGGATGCGATCCACGTTCGGCACCATCGACTTGACCAGCTCGGCCATATCGACTTCGATTTCGGTCGGTGACCCAAACGAGGTCGAACATTGCGCATACTGTTCCACCGCATGCACCACCGGGGGCCACGCGTGACCCATGATCATCGGTCCCCAGGATCCCACATAATCAATATAATCATTGCCGTCCGAGTCGGTCAGCACCGCCCCTTTTCCTTTTTCAAAAAAGACCGGGGTACCGCCGACCGAATCAAATGTCCGCGCCGGCGAATTCACGCCACCCGGAATCGATTTCTTGGCACGTTCAAATAGTTTTTCGCTTGTCGAGTACATGGCTGGTAGCGTTAGTTTTGTTTATTAATGTTTTTCTGTTTTAGTATCTGTATTCCTGCAGTGGAGACGACAAGCGAAGCTGGAGGCTCGAGGCTCGAAGCTCGAGGTGAGTGCTTGTATTAATGGCAGTAATCACAAATTCCTGAATACCAGCTGTCTTTATGAAAATCAACTCTAAATTTATTAGACAAGCAGTCCTGCCTCGAGCTTCGAGCCTCGAGCCTCCAGCTTCGCTTTCCCGCCTCCTACCAATAAAACCATTAAAAGCCATAAATTCGAGGCGTCTTACTTCACTTCCAGCAGCCTTTTAGTTGCTTCTTTGGCGAAGTAGGTGGCGATCAGGTCGGCGCCGGCCCGTTTGAATCCGATGAGGGCTTCCATCATGGCCTGCTCGCCGTCGAGCCAGCCTTTTTGGGCGGCGGCTTTGATCATGGCGTACTCGCCGGAGACGTTGTAGACCGACACCGGCAGGTTGACTGACTCGCTGACGGCTCGGACCACATCCAGGTACGGCAGGCCCGGCTTGACCATCACGATGTCGGCGCCCTCCTGCTCGTCGATCTGCGCTTCCTTGATCGCTTCGTCGACGTTCGAGGGATCCATTTGGTAGGTTTTCTTGTCGCCGAATCCGGGGGCCGATTCCAGCGCATCGCGGAAGGGTCCGTAGTAGGACGACGCATACTTTGCGCTGTACGACATAATTCCGGTATCATGATATCCCTCTTCCTCCAGGGCCTCTCGCATGGCTTTAATCCGTCCGTCCATCATATCCGAGGGAGCCACAAAATCGGCGCCCGCTTCGGCGTGACTGATCGCCATCTCGGTCAGGATTTCGACCGACGCATCATTTAAAATTTTACCGTCTTCCACGACCCCGTCGTGACCGTAGCTCGAATAGGGATCCATCGCCACGTCGGTCATCACCAGCATCTCCGGTACGGCGTCCTTGATTTCACGCACCGCCCGCTGCATGAGTCCGTCGGGATTCACCGCCTCGGTGCCCTTGTTATCCTTCTTCTCCTCCGGCACCTTCGCAAAAAGCACCACCGAACGCATCCCCAGATCATGCAACTCCTGCACTTCATCCACCAGCAGATCCAGCGTATAATTGTAATAATCCGGCATCGAGGGAATCTCCCGCTTCTCGTCCTGCCCTTCCATGACAAACAGGGGGACGATAAAGTCGGCCGGCTTCAAATCATGCTCGGCCACCAGCGAACGAATGGCGCCACTTTGCCGCAGTCGCCGTGGACGACCGTGCGGAAACGAACTTCTATATCCGATCTCACGATGTGTCATAACTGAAAATCCATTGAATCACCATTGTCAGTTTCCAATACGAGTTCACAACCGAAGCGCAATATAGCAGTTTTGGCAGGGAGTTTCAGGGATTGTTGCGGGGATTTCATGCCCTGCCCCAACCTTTATTTACGAGGTCTTGGAACAACCCGCGGAGGTCTCTTCAGCCAGGTAAATTCAGCGGTCCCCTGCTATGGATACTTACCGCGCCAACATCACGACATGAATGCAGTACCCCTTATTGATCCTAAAGCTGAACATCCCAAGTGCTTCAGAGACCTCCCCGGGTTGTTCTGACACGTTTTGTGCTTTACATTTTTTCCATTTGAAATGACCTGTAACATTACCTGGTTGGATTCGTATCCACCGAACTGAAGATATTTGAATTCCTGGAACCATCGGATGAGTCTCGTTTTTCAAAGAGAATTTCGAATTAAAACCAAAATTCTTAAATCAACTCATGAAAAGACTGATTGCCACTATTGTTGTATTCATTATTTTGGGAGGTCAATCCGCTGTCGGACAGGAATCGGAAACGCTGTTCGATGGAAATATTTATCACAGCGGATTCGGGGCACCCGTGGTCAAGTTCAGCCAGGTTGCCGGGGAACTCGGCGTCTGGGTCGGCGGACGTGGTGCCTGGCTGCTCAATTTTTCCGGCGGACATTCCCTGGCCATCGGCGGCGGGGGTACCGGACTTTCGACCCAACCTGCCGTCCCGGATCCCGACTATGGCAATCCGGCGCATGACTATGTGGGGTCGGTCGGTTATGGCGGCGTCGATCTTGAATACATCAACAGATCGCACAAGCTCGTGCATTTTACCGTATCCACCCGAATAGGCGGAGGCGGATTGAGTGTGTATCGCCGCGGCCAGGAGGATGATTACGATGCCAACTCGGACGATTTTTTCATCATCGAGCCGGGTGCAAATATCGAGTTCAACTTCACCACCTTTATGCGGCTCACCTGCGGCATCAGCTATATGCACACCAACGGCATCACTCATGCGGGCTTTGAGGACTCCGACTTCTCCGGACTGACCGGCAACATCGCGGTCAAATTCGGCGGGTTTTAATTTAGAACAACGCACCCTTATTATGAAAGAGGGTAAATAAACTTAAATGTAGCGAAGGAGCATCACTCGTCGTTACGCCGGAATATCTATTCCAAAACAACTCAAACCTGGATTACCCCCTTTCCTCGATCACTCTCTCATAAGCAGACTTCAGTTTTTTGCCGGCAAGGGCCTCATTCACGTTAAAGAGGTGATCTCCAACCTTTTCCAGCCGGTTGAGATAATCCAGAAATACAAAACCTATCTGGTTCGAGTAATTATTATCCTTCTCTTCGAGCCGGGCATAATGAAACTCCAGCAACTCGTCCCGACATAAATCGATCTGATTCTCAATGTGAAGGGATTTTTCAAGGTCGATATCCTCATACTCCTCGGACAGATTTTCGCGAACATGACGTATCGCATCGTGTACCAAATCGAGCATCTTGCCGATTTTTTCTATAGCCTCTTCAGACAACTCATTTTCTTCCGCCTTCATTCGTTCGAACGTTTTCGACATCTGGAAGTAAATATCGGCCACCCGTTCCAGATCGTTGATCATACTGTGCATCCCCCGAATACGCCGCGTGGCCTGCTCCGTGAGATTAAAGCTGGATATTTTAGTCAGATACTCCGCAATCTCAAGCTCAATATTGTCGGTTATCTGTTCTCTTTTTTCAATCTTCTTCAAGAACCTGTCTTGTTTATTCTGCTTGTTAAGCAACAGGCCCTGCATGTTGAAGTGCATCTTCTCAATCAGCTTGACAAAAAGCTCGATCTCTTTATGGGCCTGGGAGATGGACAGCTCGGGAGAAGACATCAAGCCCGATGAGATATATTGCAATCGATGCTGTGTATCCTCTTTTTCCTTTTGATATTTCTCTATGATTCTCACGATATACGGCACAAACCCAACGAGCAGCAACAGGTTAATTACATTGAATGTTGAATGGAACAAAGAAACGGCCAGTGTAGCATTGGCCCTGCCGAGTTCATCGGTTGCGTGAAGAATAGAGCCCACCTCCGGATAGAAATAACTCATCGTGGCATCGATCCCCATCAGGAATGGCTGTAACAATATCAGCATCCATAACACCCCGAACACATTGAACACCAGATGAAACCGGGCCGCCCTTTTTGCGTAGACGTTTCCAACTACAGCTGCAATATTGGCTGTTACCGTGGTACCGATATTTTCTCCGAGCACCATCGCCGCAGCCATCGGGAAATCGATCCACCCCTCAAACAACATTACAAGGGTTATCGCCATGGCCGCCGAAGACGACTGCGTAACCAGGGTCAAAACCGTGCCGGCCGCTACAAAAATTAGAATAGAAATAAAGCCGAACTCCGTGAATTGATCCAGAAACATGAACATCTCCGGATTCTGTTCAATATTCGGCACCCCATTTTTTACAAAATCCAATCCGATAAACAGGATTCCGAATCCGATCATCGCCTCAGCGAGATTCTTTAACTTCTCCCGGCCAATAAACATGAATGGGAAAAAGACCCCGATTAACATCATGGCCAATGGGGTAATCTGCATCTTAAAGCCAAAAACGGAGATAATCCAGGCCGTTACCGTAGTACCGACATTAGCCCCCATAATCACACCCGTGGATTCCAAAAAGGTTATCAATCCGGCATTTACAAAACTCACAACCATAACCGTGGTGGTAGATGAAGACTGGGTAATCGACGTCGTAGCGAATCCGGTGAGAATACCCCTGAACCTGGTGCTGGTCATCCCCTTGAGAATAGCTCGCAGCTTATTTCCTGCAATTTTCTGAAGCCCCTCGCTAAAGACTTTCATTCCATAAATGAAGATACCCAACGCCCCGATCAGCTGCAGAAAGTCCCAAACTGTATAAGTCATCTTTCATTCATTGATTGCAAAAATACAAAAATGAATTATCTCATTCTCCGAAATCAAGGTAGCCAATATAATAATATGAATCGATTTATTTTGAATGAAATCGGGAATATTTTCAAAAACCCGGGGATGGTTCTTCAGCCAGGGAAATTCGGCAGGTCCTTGCTTGAATTGGGCACTTGTCCTGGATACTGGCATCTAGGCAAAATACTTTATTTACCTTAAAGCCGAACAACCCAAGTGCTTTAGAACCATCCCCGGGTTTTTGAAGCAGGTATTAATCAGTAGAATTGATCCAATTTATCGGTTCTTTCATTACGTTCAACAAACGCTCTTCGCGACTACCGGGTTCGGGTTGATAATCATAGTCCCAGCGGACTTCCGGGGGGAGACTCATCAGGATCGATTCGGTGCGGCCCCCGGTTTTGAGTCCGAATTTCGTGCCGCGGTCGTGAATCAGGTTGAATTCCACGTAGCGGCCGCGACGGATTTCCTGCCAGTAGCGGTGATGATCGTCGTAGGGTTCGTCTTTTCGTCGGCGGACTATGGGGAGATAGGAATCGATAAAGGCGTTGCCGACCGAGGTAGTAAACTCATGCCAGTCCTCAATTGAGCGCTGGTCGTTGGCCCGCAGGTAGTCGAAAAAGAGTCCGCCGATTCCCCGGGCTTCCTCGCGATGTTCGTTATAAAAATACTCGTCGCAATCCTTTTTGAACCGGGGATACAGGTCCTCCCCGTGGGGGTCGCAGGCCGATTTATGGACGCGATGAAAATGAACGGCATCCTCGTCCCACAAATAATAGGGCGTCAGATCGGCGCCCCCGCCAAACCAGGCGTCACGCACCTCCGACTGATCCTTGTCGTCATACAGCTCAAAATAGCGATAATTGGCATGGACCGTTGGAATCATCGGACTCCACGGGTGAATAATCAGCGACAATCCGGCTGCAAAAAACCACCCCTGCTCCACCTCAAAATGCTCGCGGATTGTCTCCGGCAGCTCGCCATGGACCTTCGAGATATTGACGCCGCCTTTCTCGACCAGGGTGCCCTTCTCCATCACGCGAGTAACTCCACCCCCGCCGCCTTCACGATCCCAGGAGTCCTCGCGAAACGTGCCTTCGCTGTCTTCTTTCTCCAGTTCGGTGCAGATTTCGTCCTGCAGCTCCTCGATAAAGGTGGAAAATTGCTCGCGGATGGAGCTGGAGTTCGTTGAATCAGTCATTTTAATGATTATCTAATTATCAAAATATTAAGAATCAATTGTATAGACTTTCCCCGGGTTCACTGATCTTATTTGACGCCCTGCGGACTCTACCAATTCCACTAAGTCAGCGTAACGATTTGAACCCATTTTGAGTATAACTATAGCAATATCAAAGGACTCAATATTTTGTTGATGGGGTAAATGCTGGTCGTTGGTTATAAATACATCAAACTGCTTTTGCGCTTTGGAAAGCAATTCTCCATTCTTTAATCCAGACCAACTCTCATCAATGACGGTGGATACGGTAAAATCCGCATTAACTTCCCGGAATCTATATTTAAGTTTTACGGGCAGGCACTCATCGAGCAGAATTCGAATCATTTAGCTGGCGAAACTCTTTTTTCTGCTCTTTCAAGTAGAATGATAGCTTGTTCACGATCAACAGAGGGAAAATCTTCCAGAAATTCTTCCAGCGAATCACCGGCTTTTATATAGTCCCACAATGCCTTCACCGGAACCCGGGTCCCTTTAAAAACCGGAGCACCGCTCAGAATCTCTTTATCTCGTGTGATTATTTTTGATCCTTTTTTAACCATAATCTCTGGCATTTAACTCATCATGAAAAAAGATCTCTTACTCCCGGATTTTGTTAACGTAAAGCATTAAAATGAAGTATGCTTTTCATTATCAATAATATGAACCCTATACCTATTTCTCCATTTATTTTTCATACTCCTTAACCGTATCAATAAACCGGCGGGCATTGTCGACGGGGACGTCGGGGAGGATGCCGTGTCCCAGGTTGGCGACATAGTTTTGCACGCCGAACCGATCGATCATACGTTTGGTGAGTCGTTCGATCTCTTCCGGCGGACCCAGCAGCCTGGACGGATCCAAATTCCCTTGCAGCACGATGTTATTGCGGGTGGCCTCGCGGGCGTATTCGGGGGTGATGGTCCAGTCGATGCCCAGCGCTTCGGCCCCGCTTTTGAATCCGATGCGCTCGAGGGCGTACCAGGTCCCCTTGGGATATAATATCAGCGGCACCTCGTCGATTGCTTCGGCAATTTCCTGCAGGTAGGGCCAGGCGTAGCGGTTGAAATCCTCCGGACCCAGAATACCCGCCCAGGAATCGAACAACTGCACGACCTGCGCCCCGGCCTCGATTTGCGCTTTCAGGTAGCTGATCGTCGCCCGGGTCAATTCTTTTAACACATGTTGGGCGGCATCGGGTTCACTAAAGAGAAACTGTTTGGCTTTGGCAAAATTTTTCGATCCCTCGCCCTGGACCATATAGCAGAAGAGCGTCCACGGCGCCCCGGCAAAGCCGATCAACGGCACGCGACCGTTAAGCTCCTTGCGGGTCAGGCGCATCGCGTCCATTACATAATCCAGTTTTTCAGGAATATCCTCCGAGAGTATAGAAAAAGCGTGGTCGGTCGTCCGAATCGGGTTATCGATGACCGGTCCCTTCCCCTTCACCAGTTCTACGTCAATCCCCAGCGCCTTCGGGATCGTCAGGATATCGCAAAAAAGGATCGCCGCATCCGGCTCCAGCTCGTCGATCGGCTGCTGCGTAATCTCGCAGGCCAGCTCGGGCGTCTGCACCCGCTCGAAAAAGGAATACTTCTCGCGAATTTTCATGTACTGCGGCAAGTAGCGACCCGCCTGACGCATCATCCACACCGGCGGACGTTCCACCTCCTCGCCTTTCAAGGCTCGCAGCAGTAAATCGTTTTTTAGTTCGGGAAAATCTTGGGGCATTCTTTTGATTTATGATTAATAATTTATGATTTATGATTTATGATTTTTTTGTAATCACCTTTGAGACTGCATAACTAATCTTGGAATGATTTAACTGTTGTACAATAAACCGAGTTCAATTAATGCTTCAATTTTATATGAAGTTATCTGTAGGATAATCATTAATTATTAATCATAAATCATCAATCAAAACCTGCTTTCCAAAACATCGGCCACTTTCCGAATCAGCGCTTCGGTGCCGGGTTTTTCGGCGATGTGGACTTTGCGGTCGACCGACTCTCTCAGCCGATCGGCGGTGGTGGGTCCGATGGCGAATAATTTTACTTCCTCTTCCAGGTCTTCAAATCCCACGCTTCCTTCATAAGCCTCGACACCGCTCGGGCTGTAAAACAGGATGCCGTCGATGGTTCTTTCCGGGAGATCCATGTGTCGCAGTTGTGTTTTGTACACCTCTACTTCTTCTACGTCGATGCCTTCTTCCTGCAGTCGATTCGTCAGCACATCACGACTTCGATTACCGGCGAAATAGATGGCGGATTTGACCTCCCCCTGCTCGATTATGTAATCGGCCAGTCCTTCCGCGTTGTTTTCCAGGGGGATTTCAGCCGATATTCCGATATCTTTCAAAGCACTTTGGGTTTTCGGTCCGACGGCATACACCCGTTGATCGCCCATCACGCCGAGACCTTTTCGCTTGAGCTGCTCCAGGGCCTTGACGGTATTGCGACTGGTTACGATCCACCCGGCCATCGGGTGCTCGTTGATCACCTTGAGCACATGGTCCCAGTACTCGGGGAATTCAAACTCGAGGGCCGGTTCGATGATCGGATCCAAACCCAGCATGCGGGCATACGAAATCTGCTGGCCTTCCAGTTCTTTTGTTATTAAAACGCGTTTCATTAAATTTCGCTGCTTTTAGCTTAAATGCGATATGATGATTTGTTCGCTTTAGAAGACTTAAATATGCTACTCATTAGAGGTGAAAGGTGAAGGGTGAAAGGTGAAAGATTATTCTTGCAGGTATTATAGTTATGTATATACTGAATTCTATTACGAGCTCGAATACACTTTCACCTTTGAGCCTTCACCTTTCACCTCTTCTAATGTAATTTGTTGCTTCTTTCTGTCCTCCCCCTTTCCCCCTCCAAAGGGGGACGTTTTTCAATTTTTGTTGCGGTGTTCAGCGACGACCTCGGCGGCACCTTCATCCAGTAGTCTTCGGGCGGCGTTGTGGCCCAGTTCTTTAGCCTGGTCTTTGGGGGCGTCGAGGGTGGTTTCGTAGCGTTGACGTCCGTCAAGCGACAACGCCACGGCTCGCAGGTGTACGTCTTTTCCGTCGATCCATCCCCATGCGCCGACGGGGGCGCTGCAGCCCGCTTCCATGTCATAGAGAAAGTCGCGTTCCAGGCGGGTGCAGAGTTCGGTGTCGGGGTCGTTCAGGGGTGCCAACGCTTCGAGTGCCGCCTCGTCTTCTTCCCGTGCGTGTACGGCGATCGCGCCCTGGGCGGGGGCGGGGACCATCCAGTCGAGGATCTTGTGTATGTGATCGTCCAGCCCCATCCGCTGCAGGCCGGCGGCTGCGAATATGGCGCCGTCCCAGCCGGCATCACGCACTTTTTCGATACGGGTATTTACATTGCCCCGCAGTCCGGTCATTTGATGCTTGGGAAAACGGGAAAGCCACTGCGACTGGCGACGATTACTGCCGGTGGCGATGGTCGCTTCATAATCGGGATCATCCAGGAAGTCGATCCCCCGCGGCGCAAACAACGCATCCCGGGGATCACCGCGCTCCAAGACGGCGGCTACCTTGAGAGGCAGGGGATATTTGGTGGGTAAATCTTTATAGGAGTGGACCGCGATATCGATCTGATCGTCCATCAACGCTTCATCCAGGGCCTTCGTAAACACGCCCACCCCGCCCATCTCAGTCAGCGGCGTTTCGGTATCCTTATCCCCCTGGGAAGAAATGAATTTCAGTTCGGAGTCGATTCCGTTTTTCTGAAGTTTTTCTTGCACATGCTCCGCCTGCCAGGTCGCCAGTTCACTTTCCCGTGTGCCGATACCTAGGCGCTTACTCATTCTGTTGACCGTTCTTGTCGCTCAGCTTGAACATATCCTCTACCACTTCCCGTACGTCGTCGGATTCATGATTTTCCCGCAGGTGCTCGATCGAATGGGCCGCTATCTTGTTGACCAGCCGTTCGGTGGCGCGTTTAACCGATTCCAGCTCGTTATCTGAAATCTTGTGACGAAAGTGGTCGATCTCCTCCTGTCGCAGGTCGTCCAGTTTTTCATTCAGGGCTTTGATAGTCGGCACCACCTTCTGCTCGTCGATCCACTGACCGAATTTTTCGAGCTCTTCTTCAATAATCTTTTTCACATGGGGGATATTTTTCTCCCGTTCACGATAGGCCTGGTCGGTCACGTCCGACAGCCAGTCCATGTTGGCCAGATCCACAAAGTCAAGTTTTTCGATCTCGGGATCGATGTTGCGAGGGACCGACAGGTCGATCATCAGTTTGAACTTGCGATTCTTCTTCGATGCTTCCATATCCTCCATCGTCACCACCGGTTCACCGGCGCCGGTCGCTACAATAACCAGGTCGGCATCGGCGATGGCGGGCGACATATTATCAAAGTCGGATACTTCCAGGTCGTATCGATCGGCTACAAATTCGGCCCGTTCACGAGATCGATTAATCAACGTCAACCGCCCCGCTCCCATGCTCAACAAATTCTTGACCGCCACCTTTCCGATTTTCCCGGTGCCGATCAGCAGAATATTCTTGTCGGTCACATCATGAAACGTCTGGTTGGCAAACTGCACGGCCGCATAGGCGGTGGTTGCCGCACCCTGGGCCAATGACGTTTCTGAACGCGAGCGTTTGTGGGCCCGGAAAACATGTTGCATTAAACGGTGCAGCGGACCATCCACCGCATCCATTTCACTGGCCAGTTTATAATCCTGTTTGACCTGCTTTATAATCTGAAGATCCCCCAGGATCTGCGAATCGAGTCCGACGGCCACCTGGAAAATGTGTTCCAGGGCTTCTCTTCCCTGTTTTTCAAATCCATAGCGATGAAACTGGTCAAGCGACCCATCCGTATAGGAGTTCAACAGTCGAATCAGCTCCTGCGGTGAAGCCTCCTCGGCATAAATTTCGGTCCGATTGCACGTCGAAACCGCCACCAGGCTGCTAATACCTTCGCGCCGTGCACCGTCGAGCAGTTCCCGCTTTTGATCCTCAAGCAGGCTAAACTGTTCACGCACGGTAATAGGAGCCTCCCAGTGGTTGACTCCGACGACCGTAAATTGTTTCATCTTCGGTTGATCCATATTAATAACTGCGTTACCGACCCTGATAACTAATAGTTACTTCAAATTTACATATCATATTCATTAAACGCGCCAAATGTAACGAAAAATTCACTATTTACTTTCCCTGCCACGCTAATTTAAAATCAATCTAGAAAAAACCTGCGGTTTTTTAGCTCGAGGCTTGAGGCTCGAAGCTTGTTTGTTGCCGGTGACTCATTTTTCATCTTCACTTTTTCACTTCCTGCATTTAAGTAATTTCGCTACCAGTTTAGGTAGTTTTATATCGGGTTCATGATTCCGCTTTGAGCTTTGAGCTTTCAACTTTCAGCTCCTTATCTATTAGATGCTCCAGCTTCTTGAGGGTTACATCCGCGAGGGCGTCGATGAATTTCGGGTGATCGTTCAGGCCCTCCATGACGGTGATATTCTCATATTCATATCCGTCCTCTTCCAGGTCCTCTTTCAGTTCGACGCCGAGCTCGTATAAGGTTTCAATATGATCGGTGACGAAGGCGATGGGGATCATCAGGAAATTTTTGATGCCATAGTTAATATGCCGCTCGACCAGTTCGGCTGTGTTGGGCTGGGTCCATTTCTGGGGACCGACTTTCGACTGGTAGCCTATCCAGTATGACTCTTCATAATCGCGCATCTCCATGATCGCTTCCATCGTCTGCTCGATCTCGGTGGTATAGGGATCACCGCTCTTCACCTCGAGCATGGGCGTCCCATGCGCACTGAAAATGAGATGCGTTTTGTCGCACGTCTCCGAATCCATTGTATCCAGTGCCTCATCAATACGCTCATTCATCGCCTGCAGGTACAGGGGATGTCGATGGTAGTTTTTCACGTAAAACTCTTTCCACGGTATCTCGTCGCCATAGCGTTCCCGGCGCGTCGATTCCCACTCGCGAAAGCTGCTGCCGGAGGTGGTCCACGAAAACTGCGGGTAAAGCGGAAGCATCACGGCATGCGTAATCCCGTCCTCTTCCATCTCGTCCATCACATGATGGGAAAACGGCACCCAGTAGCGCATGCAGGTATAGACAAACACTTCCCGGTCGGGCAGCAGATCGTTCAAGCGTCGTTTGAGAGAGCGGCGTTGTTGCTCGGTCAGCCCGTTAATGGGCGAGCAACCGTCCGACACCACGCGGTTTTGTCGGTTGGGACAGTAATCACTGCCGGTACATCCCTTCGGACATCCATTGATCTCTTCATAATCTTCAGCTACACTCGGAGCACGAAATTTGGACACGAGCCGCGCCAGTCCCTCCTGCAAAACGCCGCCGCCCATTTTAATAATGTCTTCGTCCTTGAACAGGTTATACAGGAACGGCTTGACCGCGTCGGGCCCTGTAGGTCCGCCGAGATTCATCAAAACCACGCCGATACGTATGTTGGAATTGGAGCTGGTAGTGTTGCTCATTGCTTCTTTTGGGGTACTGATTGGTGATAATGATTGTAGACCCGTTAATCTAGCTCGAGGTTGGAGGCTCGAGTCTCGAGGCCTTGAGCGGTGAACTAGTTAAAGCTCAAATATGAAACACTGAAAGTTGGTATAATGGAAATTTTAATTACCAATTAACCTGATATATGTTATGTCTTATAACTTCAAAACCTGCATGCTTCCAGCTTCGAGATACAACAGATCGGCTCTGCCGACCTGTTTTGTAATAAAATGAATAAATGTGAAGTGAGCATGAAGAGGATGTTCCTTTTTCAGTGAGGAAAAAGGAACCAAAAACTCACCCGGCTGGAAAAAATGCACCTGATGCGGCTCTGTTTCGGCTGAAAAATTCGGGAATTTTTCTTAACGCCTCCACGACGCCTCATCCGGGCAGTGCATTTTTTAATGTCGGGGATTATTGAATACTGGCAGCCTGTCCTCCCCTCTTTCCCTCCCAAGGGAGACTTTTTTACTATTTGAACTACAGGTCCATTAACTTATAAATTTACAGCTGTAATTATTACCTTTTTACATCAATATTTTCCAATTGAGAGAACGGGGTGATTTTTTGGAGCGACATTTACGGGGTGGACTTTGGAGACGGCATCTGTACTACCTGGTGGGGGTTCTGTTGCTTGCTTTTGCCACGTACCGGGTGTTTCACTTGATTCACCTTCCTCACCTTTCCCGACTTGCGGAAGTCAGCTACCAGCCGATAACGGGTCATGCTTACTGGCGGGCTTTCCAAAACAGGCTCCTGGCGCCGGCATTGCTTTATGCAATCAAATCGGCTACCGGAGTGGACTTGGTAACCACCTTTAAACTTTTCAGTGCAACATCGATCGCCATATTACTTTTTATTGCATACTTCCTATTGAATAAAAGAGGGGCCTCGCCGGTAAAAACTTTTCTATATACCGGCGGTTTTGCATTCTTCTTTTTAATCTTTCAGGATCAGAACTGGATGCTGGCATGGGATTTTATCGATGTTCTCGTATTTCTGTTCTTTTTCTATGGGATATTCTCCGACCGGGACATCGGATACTTTCTCCTGTTATTTATAGTAGGTATCGCCAACCGGGAATCCGCTTTATTTATTCCCGTTTGGCTGATATTAGACGGCATACGACTGACGCCTTTGAACTCCTACGAGTTTCACCCATTCAAATTTTCTGTTGGCTCGTTGACTCTGATCGGGGGTTCCCTTTATACGTGGTGGATTCGCGATCTTTTATTTATTCGCTCGCATGTTGACCATATAGGAACTGACGCCTCCCACACCGGAATCAGCAATCACTGGAATCTGCCCGTTAACCTGCAAACTTTCTACGATAATGTCCTGTATTTACAAATGGATTTCCTCGGCCCCCTCTTCATGTTATTAATAATTAGCTGCCTGGCATACCATCGTTCGCAATACAACGAAAGGGAAATGAAAGCAGCGATCCTCATCGGCGGTATCATTCTGTCCATCTGCTTGTTCGGTTTAATCAACGAAATGCGTCAATATATGCTGCTTCTCCCGGCATGCCTGTTTTTCGTCTATGAAATCCGGCAAAAATCCAATGCAATCAAATCAAGCCCGGACTTATGAAGACAAATATGGTTACCCAACTCGAATTGCTTTGGACAACCTTCCGGCCGGTTCAGTGGATAAAGAATCTGGTAGTTTTTGCCGTCCCTGTTTTCGGCCTGGTGCTCGATCCCGAAGTATTGTTGGATACGGGATTGACATTTATCCTTTTTTGCCTGGCTGCCAGCAGCATATATACGATTAACGATATACTGGACCGCGAGAAGGATCGGCAAAATCCACTAAAGAAACATCGTCCCATTGCAGCCGGAAAGCTCTCCATAAAAACGGGTATAATTGCAGCCATCCTATTGTCCACTGTCAGCTTATCCGCCGGCTATCGGTACGCCCCCACCCTCGGGTTAATTCTACTGTGCTATATTCTGCTGCAGATATCTTACAGCCTCTGGCTAAAAAGACGGCCGATCATCGACTTGCTGGTTATCTCGGCGGGATTTGTCTTGCGCGTATTAAGTGGGACGGTGACGGCCGACACCTATGCGTCCAGCTGGTTGCTGCTAAGCATGGGGTTACTGGCTCTTTTCCTGGGGATTGAAAAACGAAAAGCGGAGCTCCAACACCTACCCGGCGGAAATTCACGATCCGTGTTGCACCATTATAGTTTGTCCTTGCTTAGCCGCATGGAATCGATTACTGCATCCGCTGCTTTGATCGTATATACGCTGTGGGCCCTGGAAGGTCCGCGATCCGACTGGATGCTGTTAACCGTTCCCTTTGTTGTATATGGTATATTTCGTTATCAGCTACTGTCGGAGGATGGAGAACAAGGTGAAGACCCCGCAGATTTATTCCTCAAATCGCCTTCCCTTATGCTGACTGTTTTACTATGGGGAATTGGCAGTCTGACTATTCTATTGCTTACTACGGGGTGAGGACTACTTTAGGTTTCGCTTTTGTCAGAAAGTGTAGCAGGTCTATTTTATACTGGTTTTCGTCCTCCCCCTTTCCCCCTTCGGAGGGGAAAGGGGGAGGATTATTAAACCTACCAACAATTCTACAGACAAATATCCAGAAACTACCACAGGTACAATAAGTAACAAATGCATTATTCAAGTAACTATATAAACTCTTATATAAAATACTAATAAGCTGCAAGAAGTACTCCAACTTAACCTGCAGGCAGGTGAAATCGAAAAGTTGTCCCCTCCCCTCGAGTGCTGTCCAGTTCAATCCGGGTATCATGGGCATCCAGGATGCTTTTAACCACTGCCAGTCCGAGCCCGGTGCCGCCGCGATCGCGCGAACGGGCTTTATCTGTACGGTAAAACCGGTCAAACAGACGCTGCTGATGTTCCGGGTCGATGCCGGGTCCGGTGTCACTTATTTTGACTTCGACGTGCTGTTCGTCGTCGGTGAGCTGATAATCCACCGTCACCCTCCCCTCGCTGGTATACTTGATAGCATTCGACACCAGGTTGTCCAGCACCTGTCCGATTTTGTCGGGATCCCCCACCACCTCCTGTGACGCCTTTTTTACTTCCAGATCCAGCCCCTTCTTTTCGGCCCGATCTTCGTGCCAGCGCTGCAGATCCTTACAGATCTTGCCCAGGTTAAACACCTTTTTCTCGACAAAATACTTGTCGGATTCGTATCGCTGCAGGGTCACCAGATCCCGGAAGAGTCGGTCGATCCGTTCAGCCTGACCGCGAATCTTCTCCAGGTACTTGTTGCGCTGCTTTTCATCCAGCCCCTCCACCTCCAGCATTTCGAGCGATCCCATCAGGGTGTGCAGGGGATTTTTCAGTTCATGGGTGATATCGGCAAAAAACTGTCGCTGTCGCTCGTTAATCCGTTTCAACTCTTCATTGTCCGCCCGCAACGTAGACGCCATGCGATTGAGCGACCGGGCCAGCGTGCCGAACTCGTCTTTTCGGTCCAGATGAATTTCCCGCTCCAAATCTCCATCGGCAATTTCCCGGGCCGCGTCCTTGATGCGCGTGATGGGCTTGGTGAGCGAACGGGAGATCCACAGGCTCACAATAATCACGAGTCCAATGGATATAAACATCCCATAGTATATAATCCACCGAATCGTCTTGATCGGCTGATAGATACGTTCCTTGTACTGACTGATGCGAACAAATTGGGCCGGATGACTGGATCCACTGATGCGTGCGTAAGCGAAGATCCGCTCCATCTCGGAAAGATTTCGCACCACGACGGAATCCGAATGCATCAGCAGCGTCTGACGGATATCATCCCCCATCGCCATTCCTGTTGGTGTTTGCATGGTATCGGGATAGTGAGTGAGCATACGTCCCTCCCGGTTATACAGCACCACTTGGTAGTCAGACGAGCGACCGATCACGGCCACCTGGTCCCGGAGCCGCTCCCGCACATTCAGCTGCCGCATCGTCACCTCCATCCAGCGGGCGTCTTTTTCGATCTGCTCCACGCCTTCCTCGAGCATATAATTTCGAATAAACAGGATGGCGTAGCTGCTGACCGCCGTGATGCCGAAGATCAACAACAGGATAAAGGTCCACGAAAGCTTGGAGCGAATTTTCATAGGGTCACCTGTTCCCGATTGAGTCCATAGCCCATTCCACGGTAGGTCTTAATGAGCTCGCCCTGATCACCCAGTTTGATGCGCAAGTTCTTGATATGCACATCCACCGTCCGGTCAAACACATACGTATCCTCTCCCGAAATATGCCGCAGGATATCCTGTCGGCTGAACACCCGCTTCGGATTGCTGAAAAACAGGTCCAGAATCGTAAACTCGGTCGAGGTGAGCTCCACTTCTTCCCCCTCCACATAAAGCTCCTTCGCCTGTCGGTCGAGATACACCTGTCCGAACCGGACCCAGTTCGACTGCTGCGGCTGGCGACGTTTCAGCAGGTTATCGACATGCGTCTTCACCAGCTTCAGGCTCGCCGGCTTGGTCACATACGCATCCCCGCCGAGCTCGAGTCCCTCGATCTCATCCTGCTCCTGATCCTTCGCCGTCAGAAAAATAACGGGTATATTCGAGAGAACCGGGTGGTTACGAATACGTCGACAGAGTTCCCGTCCGTCAACCTTCGGCACCATGATATCCAGGATCGCCAGGTGAATACGATCCGCCTGCTGCTCAATCAACTCCATCGCCTCCTCCCCGTCCGATGCCGTCAACACCTCATAGTCATGCATCTCCAAAAAATTCGCCAGCATCTCGGCCGGCTCGGATTCATCTTCAACAAGCAGTATGGTATGTGTTAAAGGCAAGATATTTTTAAAACCAGTTTTAAAAATGCTCGAGGCTCGAGGCTGGAGGCTCGAGGCATATTCGAGGTTATTTAGGGTTGTGTATATGAATATTAGTTTAATTGCCACTGAAATATACAAATATACCGACAGAGCATCCATAAACCCATATACACCCCATGGATACCCGCTCGAATAAACCTCGATCCTCGAGCCTCGAGCTTAAATAATCGCTTGGCCCTCTTACCCGCATTTACTATCATTATCACCAGTTAAGCATATTTCACAAGGCAACCCCTAATAAAACAGCGATTATTTAATTCCGTGCAGACATTTGAGGGACAAACCGTTTGGGTGACCGGGGCTTCTTCGGGGATTGGAGAGGCATTGGCGTATGAGTTGAATCACCGGGGTGCGGAGCTGGTCATCTCGGCGCGACGTGAGGAGAAACTTGAACAGGTCAAGGCCAACTGCTGGGAGCCTTCGCGGGTGTATGTGGTTCCGCTGGACCTGGCTGATTTTGAGGCGCTGCCGGACAAAGTTCAGCAGGTAGAGGATATTTTGGGATCGGTCGATTTTCTGTTTAACAACGGCGGCGTAAGTCAGCGGTCCCATGCGGTGGAAACGGATTTTGACGTGGTACGCAAGGTGATGGATATCAACTTTTTCGGGACGGTTCGGCTGACTCAACTCGTACTACCCTCGATGCTCGAACGACAAAAAGGCCATATCGTGGTCACCAGCAGCGTCACCGGAAAGTTCGGCACGCAGCTTCGATCGACCTATGCCGCCTCCAAGCATGCGCTCCACGGGTATTTCGATTCGCTCCGGGAGGAAGTGTACGACAAAAATGTCCACGTCACCCTTGTCTGTCCCGGCTTTATCCGTACCAACGTCACCAAAAACGCGTTAACCGGCGACGGAGACAAACTGAATGAAATGGGTGAAGGCCAAAAAGAGGGGATGTCGCCCGAAAAATTCGTCCAAAAGCTCCTCCCGAAAATTGAGAAACGGAAACCCGAAGTTTACATCGGTGGATTCGAAGTCGTGGCCGTCTACCTCAAACGCTTCTTCCCCCGCCTGCTCCGCTGGGGACTTCGTCGGATGGACGTGACGTAAAACTTTGCAAAGCAAAGTTTTACGGATTGGTAATTTATGATTAATAATTAATGATTGGGCTGGTCGCTCCTCCAACTGTCATAGCCTTATTAGCCTATTTCTTTAGTATAAAAGTTGCCACAACCGCTCGGTGATCGGAGGGATAACCATCAATAGTGATATCGGTTTCTTCCGATGAAATGCCTGCAAGCGATGCGTCCACAGGTTTGATCCCATCCCCCGAATAATATACGTAATCGATGCGATCGTGCACCTCATCCGGGTCGCCTTGAAGGGTGGTCCATGTAAAACCGGGATGATTCACTTCGTCGGGATAGACGGTTCGATACGCATCCTTTAGTCCTTGTCGGGCCAGTTCGAACGAAATCGGCCATTGCACAGATTTTCCGCCGTGCATACCCTTGGATGCCGCTTTTCGAGTCCAATCCAAGTGCGAAGGCTCGTTGAAATCGCCCGTCAAAAACACAGGTGCTCCCGCCTTCAGCTCCTCTTTCATATCCTTCAATACCGGCTGAATCTGGGGAAAGCGATGAAAGCGGGCCTGTTGAACGGCCTCTGCTTCATCTATTTTGCCGTCCCGAAGATCATACGGCTCGTAGGGACTGGCCGACAAGTGTACATTATATATATGAATGGGATAATCCACATTCAGGTAGATCGTCGCCCCGTATTTTGTCGCCCGGGAGATGGGATAACGACTTAATATCCCCGTATCATTCTCATAGCTTGCCTCGTGATTCCCGTTATGGTGGTAATAATAATCCAGCTCACGCGCCAAGTAATTCAGTCGCGGCTCACTGATCTCCTGAACCCCTACAATATCGGCCTTGGTCGATTTAATGGCCTGAATAGTAGCCTCATCGGGCGTTGCATACAACACGTTAAACGTCATCACACGCAGCGTATCGGGAAGTGCTCGATTTTCGGCGGGCGACTGCTGGCCGAACAATAGATTCGGAAGAAATAGTAAAATGCTTAATACCAACCACCTGGATATATGCATCGATAACATTTAAAGTTTTATTGATTTATGATGGATGATTTATGATTAATGATTATATAGGTGGTATTGAAATTTATAGACTTCTTTTGATGCTATAGATCTGTTAATAGGATTATGCCACCTAAAACAGTTGGGAAATCACCCATCATTAATTATTAATCATAAATCAATAAAGTCGTTTCCGCTTGTTGAGGTAGGCCAGCAGCGAACGATCAAAATCGCCCTGGGTGTCGAGCTGCTCGTAGTCGATGCTTGCTTCGCTGCAGGCCATTTTGAACTGATGGGTGTATTCGGCAACCTTTCGTTGGTAGTCTTCGCGGACCTGGGAGGGGATCACTTCCATCTGCTCGCCGGTTTCCATATCCTGCAGACGGAACTTGCGATCCGGCAGATCCAGTTCGCGCTCGCTTTGCTCTTCCAATACGTTGAACAGCAGCACTTCGTGGTTCCGGTGACGCAGGTGCTTCAGCGATGATAACAACTCTTCGTGTTGACTCACATTTTCAAAAAGATCACTCAAGATAATCACCAGACTCCTGTGATTAAGTCGCTCGGCCACCTCGTGAATCACCTGGGCCGTCGCCGTCTTTCGCTGCTGGTCGGCCGACTCCTCCTCCAGCATCTTCTCCATCTCGGTAAAGATCATCCGCAGGTGCGAGTAAGAAGATTTCGCCGGTATAAACTGCCTGATTTCCTGGTCGAACGGAATAAACCCGGTCGCATCCCGCTGCCGGTGCATCAGATGCATTAACGCCGCCGCATAATGGATCCCATAGCGGAGCTTGGTCCAGTCGCTGTGAAACTTGTAGAGCATCGACGAGCTCGTATCCAGCATCACATACGCCCGCAGGTTGGTCTCCTCCTCATACTGCTTCACATAATAGCGCTCCGTCTTCGCATAGACTTTCCAGTCGATATGCTTGAGCTCATCGCCCGGATTATACGGCCGGTGCTCGGCAAACTCCACACTGAACCCGTAATAGGGACTCTTGTGCAGTCCGGCGATAAAACCTTCCACAATCTGCCGCGCCTTCAACTCGAGCGGCGCCATCTGGGATAAAAGTTCGGGCGTAATTAACATGGATGCCTACAGGTGCATTTGGATGAGTTTACGCTTTACAACGAATTTGTATATATTTTAGCGCAACGTTTTTAATGGGTGATTAATGATTAACGATTTATGATTGTACTTGCAAATATTAAGTTGATTGGCAGGAATACTTAAAACCCATGAAAAGATTTGGGGTATCATCCTGTTAGATTACATTCTTGCAACAATCATAAATCATTAATTATTAATCATCAATCACTAATCCTCGAACGAAGTGAGAGCAAATGATCATTCAACATATAGAGGATCTGGATTTCACGCTAGATGACATCGCATCGATGCCGTTGCCACGGAAGGTGTTGATGGTGGATCCGGAGTACTTTGATGTGGTGTATGTCATCAATCCGCATATGGAGGGTAATGAAGGAACGGTGGAAGCCGGTGAAGCGCGCCAACAGTGGAAGGAAGTTCGTCAATCGTTTGAAGCGCTCGGGCTGCCGGTGTCGGTGGTCGAGGGACAAAAAGACTTGCCGGATATGGTTTTTGCAGCGAATCAAAGCCTACCCTGTGAAACGGAGGACGGTCACCGGTTTGTCGTCATGAGCAAAATGCAGTCGGATCACCGCAAAGACGAAGTCCCCTACATCGAACAGTGGTACCGGCAGAACGGATACGAGATTCACTACCTTGATGACGACATCGAAACTTTTGAGGGGATGGGGGATGCGATCTGGCATACCGGGAAGCGCCTGCTCTGGGGCGGACACGGGATTCGTTCGTCTTCTTCGGCTTATGAACAGATATCCGAAGAACTTGACGTACCTGTTATAATGCTCCAACTCACCGATCCCTCTTTTTATCATTTGGATACCTGCCTGGGGATACTGGATAGCAACACGGCCTTGATCTACCCGGATGCTTTTTCGGACGACAGCCTGGATTTGATTCACACGCTCATTCCCAACGTCATTGAGGCCGACCGGTACGAAGCCGAAGAACTATTCGCCTGCAACGCCTCGTGTCCCGACGGAAAAAATGTTTTGATCCAGAAAGGCACCGACGAAGTCAACCGACAACTCACCGCCCAGGGATTCGTCGTCCACGAACTCGACACCACCGAATTCCTCAAAGCCGGCGGCAGCGTCTACTGCATGAAAATGCTTATCTGGTGAAATGCCTTGTTTGACATTCTGGAGATGATACAGCTTTCATCAGTTTTTAAAGGCTAGTTGCTTCGCTCGAGGCTCGAGGCTCGAGGCCGGCTGCTTGTGTTCCTATTAGGGCAACGAAAAGTCCCAAATACGACTGGTATTCAAGAAGCTGTGGATCATGCCTTTAAAACCGCCAATGCCTCGAGCCTCCAGCTTCCAGCCTCGAGCAAAACCAAAAAAAGCGCCCGCTTTTTTTGGTTTTATTTTCACATTTTATATCTTATCCCAGATTTGAAACTGAAGTCCGACCCACACTCGGACTTGATTGATATCAGCGACGAACAATTGCAAAAAGAATTAAACGAAAGTAGGCTGTTTTGTCTGACGCGAATACCTTCTTAAACAAGATGGCTCTGCCCGCAAGCGGCGCATCTTCCGGGAAACATCATCCCCCTTTCCCGTCGTTGATATCCCATTTCCCATTACCCCTTTCAATCCGACAAACTTTTTCAGTTGTCGGATTTTTTTTTGCCCTAAATAATCTGGAACTCGCTAAAACCAACGTCCCGAACGTATGACTTTACCCGAAAGAGATCGAGCTGTACTGGCCTTGTCCGACGGCACCGTCGAACACGGTTGGGCGATCGGAAAAAAAGGCCTCACCGGAGGCGAACTCTGCTTTAATACCAGCATGACCGGCTACCAGGAAATATTCACCGATCCCAGCTACTACGGTCAGCTGATGATGATGACCTACCCGCACATCGGAAATTACGGTACCATGGAGCGCGACGACGAAGCGCCCAAGGTGATGATTGCCGGCCTGATTACCCGCGCATTTTCGGAGGAATTCAGCAACCCGATGGCCGACGGCAGTCTGCAGAAGTACCTGGAACGCAATGAAGTGGTCGGCATCTCGGGCGTCGATACGCGCAAGATTGTCCGCCACATTCGTACCAAAGGCGTTATGAACGCGGTCATCAGTTCGACCGAACTCGACGAAGAGAAACTGGTTCAAAAAGCCAAAGACTGGCCGATGATGAAAGGACTGGAACTGGCCAGCCAGGTCACCCCCGAGGAAGCCCAAACGGTGCATGCCGATGGGCCCTACAAGGTGGCTGCCATAGATTACGGCATGAAACAAAACATTGTCAACAACCTGCAGGAACGCGGCTGCACGCTCCGCATCTTCCCGGCCAAGACGTCGACGGAGGAGATCGAAGAGTGGGATCCCGATGGATTTTTCTTCTCGAACGGACCCGGCGACCCGAATGCGACGGCCGAATATGCCCTGGAAACGGTCAACTACGCCAAGGATACCGGGATACCGATCTTCGGCATCTGCCTCGGGCACCAACTGATGGCACTGTCGGAAGGGATCGAAGTTGACAAGATGTATGTAGGCCACCGCGGGGCCAACCAACCGGTCAAGGATTTGGATACCGGACTGGTAAATATCACGACCCAGAATCATGGCTTCGGAATCGAACGGGATAAGGTCGACGAGGAGAAAGCCGAAATCACCCATATTAACCTGAACGACAACTCGGTAGAAGGACTCCGTTTCAAGAACTTCCCGGGCTTCAGCATGCAATATCACCCCGAAGCCTCTCCCGGACCGCATGACTCATTCTACCTGTTCGACCGGTTTGTAGAACTATTAGAAGAGCAACAAACCGAACAGGCAGAATGAGTGCTGGAGGCTCGAAGCTCGAGGCTGGAGGCGTATTCGAGCTTGTATAAATAAATGTATATACACAGCGCGATTACCAGCTTGAATACACCTCGAGCCTCCAACCTCGAGCCTCGAGCGTTGCAACACATAGCAGACAAGCGACAAAACGTAACTCAATCGACAACACCAACCAAAAGCAACTAACGCTTTATTCATGCCACGACGCGACGATATTCACAAAATTCTGATTATTGGATCCGGACCTATTGTCATCGGTCAAGCTTGCGAATTTGATTATTCGGGTTCGCAGGCTTGTGTCTCCCTTATGGAGGACGGTTACGAAGTGGTCCTCATCAATTCGAATCCCGCAACCATTATGACCGATCCCATGATGGCCGACGAGGTGTACCTGCGGCCGTTGACGGTCGACTCGATCAAGGAGGTTGTTAAAGAAGAGCAACCGGATGCCGTATTGCCGACCATGGGCGGGCAGACGGCGCTTAACCTGGTTAGCGACCTGCAGAAAGAGAATTTCTTTGACGCCCGCGGCATCAATGTGATCGGCGTGAATATCGATGCGGTCGAAATCACGGAAGACCGACAGCGGTTCCGGGAACTGATGGAGGAGATCGGTATCGATCAGTGCAAAAGTCGAACGGCCGATTCGCTGTTGGATGCCAAAGAGATTGTTGAAGAGCTTGGCGGACTTCCCATTGTGATCCGTCCCTCGTACACCCTCGGGGGCACGGGCGGCGGTATTGTCTGGAACTATGATGAGCTGGAAAAGAAAGTGCTCCGCGGACTTGAACTCTCGCCGGTCCACCAAGTCCTGATTGAAGAAAGTATCTACGGCTGGAAGGAATTTGAGCTGGAGCTGCTGCGTGACAACAATGATAACGTAGTCATTATCTGTACGGTTGAAAATGTGGATCCGCTGGGGATCCATACGGGCGACTCGGTCACGGTGGCGCCGTCACAGACGCTCACCGACAAGCAGTATCAGAAGATGCGCGACCAGGCGATTAAAATGATGCGCTCGATCGGCGACTTTGCCGGCGGTTGTAACGTGCAGTTTGCCGTCGAGCCGGGCACCGACAATATTTACGCCATCGAAATCAACCCGCGGGTCAGCCGCTCCTCGGCTCTGGCTTCCAAGGCAACGGGATATCCCATTGCCAAAATCGCCACCAAGCTGGCCGTCGGATACAACCTGGACGAGCTGAACAACCAGATCACCGGCAATACCTCGGCCTGCTTCGAGCCGGCCATCGACTATGTGATTACCAAAGTGCCGCGCTTTAACTTTGAGAAGTTCCCCAATGTCGATGAAGAACTGACCACCCAGATGAAAGCCGTCGGAGAGGTTATGTCGATCGGACGAACCTTCACCGAATCGCTCAACAAGGCGTGGCAATCGCTCGAAATCGGTCGGGCGGGACTTGGCGCCGACGGCTATGACGATCCCGACCGTAAGACGGTGCGCCAGCGACTCATGAAGCCCCACTGGGATCGCCTCCTGCATGTGCGCAATGCCTTCAAGATGGGAACGTCGGTCGAAGAGGTGGCCGATATCACCCAGTATGACCCCTGGTTCCTGCAGCAGATTCGACACCTGGTATCGCTCGAAAACCGCACCGAGGGACAAACCCTGGAGGATATTTCCAAAGAGGATCTGTACGAGCTGAAACAAAACGGTTTCTCCGACGAGCAAATCGCCTACCTGCTTTCACAGACCGGCGAAAAGGTAAAAGAAGACGATGTGCGTGAAAAACGCAAGGAATTCGACCTGAAGCCGGTCTTCAAGGTGGTCGACACCTGCGCCGCCGAATTCCCGGCCGAAACGCCCTATTTCTACTCCTCCTACGAAGGTGAAAATGAAAGCGAGACATCCGACAAGCCGAAAGTGATGATTCTCGGCAGCGGACCCAATCGCATCGGACAGGGTATCGAGTTCGACTACTCCTGCGTACACGCCGTGCTGGCCGCCCAGGAGATGGGCTATGAGGCAATCATGGTCAACTGCAATCCAGAAACGGTCTCGACCGACTTCGACATTGCCGACAAGCTCTACTTCGAGCCGGTTTACTGGGAGCGGGTGCTTGATATCTACGAACACGAGCAGCCGGAAGGCGTGATTCTTCAGGTCGGCGGACAAACGGCCCTCAAGCTCGGTAAACGATTCGAAAAAGAAGGAATTCACATCTTCGGTACCGAGTTCAACATGATCGATTTTGCCGAGGATCGGGGACGATTTTCCAACATGCTTAAGAAACTCGACATCCCGTTCCCCAATTACGGAACGGCCAATACCGTTGATGAGGCACTCAATATCGCCAACCGCATCGGATATCCCGTTCTGATTCGACCGAGTTATGTACTCGGCGGAGAAGGTATGCGGATCGCGATTAAAGAAGACGAATTGATCGAATACACCGATCGCATCCTTGACACCCACCCCGAAAACGCCTTCTTGATTGACCGCTTCCTTGAAGATGCCGTGGAGGTTGATGTTGATGCAGTCTATGACGGGGATGAAATGCACATTGCCGGCATCATGCAGCATATCGAGCCGGCCGGCGTCCATTCGGGCGACTCCAGCGCGGTGCTGCCGCCTTATTCGATGAGCGATACGGCCATCGAAAAGATCAAGAAGTACCACGAGATGATTGCTGATGAAATGAACATTGTCGGCTTTCTCAACGTCCAATACGCCGTGCAGGGCGACGACGTCTATGTGCTCGAGGCCAACCCGCGCTCCACGCGAACCATCCCATTCCTCGCCAAGGCCACCGGCCGACCCGAGGCTAAAATTGCCGTGCGCGTGATGCTGGGCGACAAGATCAAGAACTTCAGCAAAAAAGATCTGACCTCCACCCTCGAACACTGGGCCATCAAGGAACCGGTCTTCCCCTTCGACAAATTCCCCGAGGTCAAGAAAGAACTCGGTCCCGAAATGAAGTCCACCGGCGAGACAATCTACTTCATGAAGGACTTCAACGACGAACACTTCAAGAAACCCTATGAGTTCAAAAACATGTACCTGAGCAAGTAGGTATAGGCGCCCGGTAGCTGAAATATTGATAGAGGGTAAACTTAAATCCAACCGAGAATTTTCTATACCGGTCAGAGTTGGTGCACCTCATGTCTCGATGAATTTAATTTGGGTTTTAACATTCCATATGCCACAGGGGATAGGTATCAGAAAATAAACACAACCACCTACCATTATAACCTACTTCACATATAACATCTTCCGTGTTTTAATTTCCGTCTCTGTTATTAAGCGCATGAAATATATCCCACTGGCCAACCCCTCCGCATTAAACGTAACCTGGTGTCTCCCTTCTTTCTTTCGTCCATCCACAAGGGTTGCAATTCGTCGACCAAGCACATCATATATACTCAGATTTACCTGCATTGCATCCGGTATTAAAAAATTGATCTGAGTCGTATTGTTGAAGGGATTGGGATAGTTTTGGTTTAGCTTTACGCGATCGGGCAATTCGGGTTTTTCGGGTGTGCCGGTGAAGGTCTTTTTAAAATATCGGGGGATATAATTGTAAATTCTGACATCGTCCACCATCCCGTTAAACCACTGTTGATCATATACTCTCGGCTTCGTCCCAATACGAAACGAACCTCTCGAGGATTGAGAGAAACTATTATATCGCAGTGGATCTGTAAAACCGGCAATATGGGTACTATCTTCCAAACTAAAAAGCCGGGCACGCATGGTGTCCGGCTGATACGAAAACCAGAGGCGATACCATTGACCGGGTACGATGGGGGTGTCAGTGATGGTTTTATAAGGTGGTAAAACGTTGATAGTTGTTAACCCGGGAATCGTGGTGCTGACGGTTACCCGTCCGCCGTGCGAAAACCTTATCTCGTAGTTGGGTGGCGGGTTCAGGCGACCACCTTCTTTGATCAACAATGTTTGACCATTAGCAGGCAATGAGTCGGTAGCCTGAAACTTGAGGTCAATCGCGAACGAGGGCAAACTTAATACGCCGGCTTCGGTGGAGATGGAAGTTTTATTTTCGGCCGACAGCCGCAGTACCTGTCCCCTGCCTTCAACTTGTGGATAGGTTGGCTGACCATTTACGCTGAATACATTTTTATACATTGATTGATCAGCCGGTGGTTCTCCATCCTGCGCTTGTTCAAAATCCAGATTCAACACCTGTGTACTGTCACGCCAGGTAGTAAACTCATAATACGTGTTATCGTCTCCCGGTTCCCGGGCCGGCTTAAAGGCCTTCAGACCCTGTTTGGTTTCGGCCATAACCCGGTATTTTACATCGGTACCGATTGGCTGTCCGGGAATGCGTGCCGAGAAGGTGTCCCCCGATTCCTCCAACAAATCCTTCGATTGCCAGTTGCCGTCGTCAATTTTATAATGCAGCTTCCGGCGGACCAACTCTGTTCCGCCGTAGGTTTCAATACTGGCATCAATTCGTACCTCCTTCCCGGCCGGTTGATTATCCAGCTTCGTTACATTCGTAATGACCGGCGGCATGGCAAAGTTGCGCACCACATTGCTGATGCGAAGCTCATCCATAAATCCGTCCAGGTTGCCAAAAAGTGTATCCCTTTCTGGAGTTGAGCCGATAAACAAAGGTTGATCGCTTGTTCTTGGTTTTGCGTCTTCTTCATAGTGATGGGCATTAAAATACACCAATTTAAGTGAATCACCCTGTTCGTAAGGCAGACGTCCCTCCTCTTCGGCATTCTGATGAATCATTTGAATGATGGCATTTTTCGAGGTATCCCGGATAAAAACCACATGAAACCAGTGTCCGATTTCCAATATATTATATGGTGATCGATCCTCTATCCAAGTCCCACGCCGGCCACTGTAGTATCCGGCCCTGAACCTTCTTTGTTCAAAGGGAACCCTGGTATAATAATTCGCCTTTGCATATCCTCTGTCATTAGACGGCATCCCGTTGCCCGGTTTCATTAAAATGGTTTGATAATACCGCCAATCAGAGGGTCGGTATAAAATACCGAACTTGAATACATTCAGCCAGTACTCAATCGTCCAATTGCCGGTCAAATCAAGGGCGGCCGTATCCGGCACCTGCAAGTGGGATTTATCGTTTGGACTGTCATTATCGAAACGCACCTGACTTCCCAACTCGCCGGCTCCTCTCATTTCCAGGAAGTTGACGTTGCCGTGTACTTCTGGAGAAGCCATATTATAGGCATCCGATGCATTATCGAAGTTGTTATCAAAATGCATTAGCAGCACCGTGGCCGAGTCAGGTTCATAGGGACCGCCAACCGGCTCTTGTGCCTGGACTGAAACCGAGCTCACACAAACGACCAGGAAAACGAAAAATACAAGGGATCTTGAATATTTAGCCGTCATAAACCATTTCTCTTGTCTCAATTATGAACTCGGTACTTCTGTCTTCTGGCTTCCGCTACAATCATAAAAGCTTAAAATGCTTCTTGTAGTAAATTCTTGTAGGCCACTATTTGTTCTCCCTTTTTCACTTCCGACAGCAAGCGGGGGTATTTGAAGGTGGAAATTAAAGCAACGCAGTTCAAAATAATTACCCCCCCGGCATCCTGTACCAACTATTTTCCACAGGTTAAGAAGTCGACCCTGTAAGGCTAAAAATAATACCCTATTAACTGCCTAAAAGAAGTATACAAAATCCACGTAAGGGATCCCAAGGGGCCCGAAGGCATCCACTAATTCATTCAATGGCCTAAAAAAGGCCAAGTCAGCACTAACTTTTTCTCCAAAAAATCGTATTCCATAACTTATAATCTGCTCTTCACCTACCCAATTCTCTGATGCAATGGCAATATGTTCCGACAGACGGGCTTCACCTCCAAGAATAAGCAGATTAGTTTGATTATCGATTCCGTCACTTCCTAAACTGGTCCCGTAGCCTACCGACAATTGATAGTCGGGCGAGCCATAAGTCAGCATTCCATACGAAAAAGTCGACTGCTCATTTTCAACATTGAGAAAGGTAACCCCCGCCGCCCCGTGAAATTTCTCCGCCAGCTCCGTTCCGGCCTTAAGTGATCCAAACAACAGTTGGTTATCCAATCCAATGGCAGGAATCATACTGACCCCCATACTGGCGGTTATGAAGTCAGTTATTCCTATCGACATCGAGGAGATCAACACATACATATTTTGATAATACCCTTCCCCGGCTTCAAGCATACGAGCCGTTGGCATTACAAACATGCGGTTTTCATTGGGATTGCTAAACCAGAGAGAGGTTTTATCGGCCGGATCGTAGGGCTTCATCTTTTTAATTTCGTTTTTGTAAATGGAAAATATCCCGACCTTGTGTTTTAAAACGATCTTCTTATCGTTCTCCCTCAGCACTTGTCCCTGGAAGGTACTCCCATCTGAAGTGGTAATCTTCAAATATCGTCCTTGCGTCGTATCAGCTTCTACCGTATCCGTCTGCAACGTGTCGGCCGCTTCCACAGTGTCGGGTATTGGTACCCTTAAATCCTGTACAGCTGGCATTGCCTTACACCAACCGACTACCATGAACACCAACACAAATAAAAAAACGTGATAATTAATTTTTTTACTCATCGAATTCCCTGACTATCTCCCTGATTCCATGCACAGTTATTGTTTAGCTATAGCAGTCCATGACAACCGGGCGGCGGTTCCTCGTTCGAAAGTTTTTCTTTTTTGCAGCAGGTTACAAACTACTGGCGATATAATTTAGACTTGAGCAATCCATACCACTTCACCGAAAAACTTAATACTTCGGAACCGCCGCCCGGTTGTCATGGACTGCTTATAAATATTCTAAAAATACCTTTGAATCAAAAGATATTTCATATCTTGAGCTCTCTGGAGGAACTTTAGACACACTCTCTTTAACCTGCAACAAATGGTACTTAAATTGTGCAAGTACCTGACCAAGTCGCCAAAAGACCAAGGATAAGTAAACTTGAAAATTTCGGTAGCATAGAGCTGATTAAATATTAATTTATAGTGCACCTTTCAGTCCGACTTAAACCCTTCATCCTGACTATGAAGTATATCACACCGATTATATTGTTCATTTTCACCTTGACTTGCAACGGACAACCTTCGGGGGATACCCCCTACCTGATGGTGCTCAACAAATCGGACCACACGGCCTGGCAGATTAATGCCGAAACCGGGGAAAAGGTAAAAAGCTATCCCACGGGACAAGGTCCGCATGAAGTTGCTGTTTCGACGGATCGCAAGTGGGCTATAACGACCAATTATGGCAGTGATGAAGCGGGACATACGCTGACGCTCATCAACCTTGATAAAGAGTCCGTCGAGAAAACGATCGATCTCTCCCCCTACACCCGTCCTCACGGGATCGACTGGTTCGGCGACTCCCGCCGCGTAATGGTTACCTCCGAAACGAAGAAAGCCGTTTTGGTGGTGGATGTGTTAAAGAGCCGGGTTTTGCGCGCACTCCCGACCGACCAGGATCTATCCCACATGGTAGCGCTGACGGCAGATAATCAAGGCGCTTATGTGACCAACATTTTTTCCGGATCGGTATCGGTCATTGACCTGCAGGCCGACTCCGCCCGGCAGCCGACCGATATTATCAAGACGGGCCAGGGCACCGAAGGCATCGAGCTGATCGAATCGACCCGCCAGGGCTGGTTCAGCAACCGCGCCGATCATACCATTTCGGTAGTGGACCTCGACTCCCATCAGCCGGTCGACACCCTGCAATCTCCGGGTTTTCCCATTCGCCTGACCGCTTCACCGGACGAACAGTGGATCGCGGCTACCCACGCCAAATCCAGCGAAGTAGCCATCTTCGATACACAATCGCGTCAACTGATCAAGCGCATCCCGCTGAAAAAACCCTCTGACCCGGATCAGCAAAAACGCTTTATAGGAAACCGATTCGGCAACGGGGCCGTGCCGATCGGACTCACTTTTTCAGATAACGGCAAACATTTATACATCTCCGCCAGCCAATCTGACCTGGTAGCGGTAATTGATACCGACAACTGGAGTTTATCCGATACGATACCCACCGGCACAGAACCCGACGGGATAGCGTTCTTTCGTCATTAACGAGGAACTGTAACGGTTGTAATCTGAACACCTCGTGTGAATCTTTTCACTCAGGACACCATGCAAGATTCTGTTCGAGTAAGTAATAAGGTTCATTTTTTACTTAGCGGACATTGACGAAATTGTACCGCTGATCCGATTTTCACTAATATGGGTTTCCGGTTAACCTCGAATTTTCCTAACTATAAAAATAGAGAGCAGCGAAAGAGATCTTCGAAAAACGGCGGGCGTTCTGAAGCACTTGAGTTGTTCAGCATATAGGCAGATACGGCATAAAGTCTTCACAACCATTTTAAAGTCCTATGATATCACCAAAGCAACCAACAGCTGAATTTCTCTGGCTGAAGAACGCCCGCCGTTTTTCAACAACCTCCAGAAATATTTTTTACATTTGAGCACCGGTACGCGATTTTTTTGTAAGGATTACCCTATTTCATCTATCTAACCCAGAAAAAGTGTCGACTACTCCACGTAAAGTTCTACAATCGATATTCGGTCATGACGATTTTCGGGCAAATCAGCGCGAAATTATCGAACATGTGCTCGAAGGCCACGACGCCATCGTCATTATGCCCACGGGCGGAGGGAAGTCGATCTGCTATCAGATTCCCTCGCTGATTTTCGACGGACTAACCATCGTTGTCTCTCCCCTGATCTCCCTGATGCAGGACCAGGTGGATCAGTTGCGTGCATTAGACGTGGACGCGTTGTATCTGAACAGCTCGCTCGACTCGGATACCTACAAGGCCCATCTTGCCAAGCTGCGCGGGGATCCGCCGGACCTTCTCTACGTGGCCCCCGAAACTCTGATGAAGCCCTCGATGCGAAGCCTGCTGGGCGATTTGCAAATTGACTGTATCACGATCGATGAAGCGCACTGCATCTCGGAGTGGGGACACGATTTCCGACCGGAATACCGGCAACTCCACGAAATGCGCCGACAGCACCCCGAAAGCGTGATGATGGCGCTGACCGCCACGGCCACCCCGCGGGTTCGCGAGGATATCAAGCATGCCCTGCACCTGGAGGAGGCGGGGGAGTTCCTGGCGAGTTTCGACCGGCCCAACCTGTTTCTGGAGGTCAAGCCGAAAGAAGATCCCCTGGAACAGACGCTCGACCTGCTGGAAGATCATCCGGGAGAATCGGGTATCATATATTGTTTTTCACGCAAACAGGTGGATGAGCTGAGCGATCAGTTGCGCAAAAAGGGATACAGTACCCTTCCCTACCATGCCGGTCTCTCCGAAAAAGTCCGCAATGCCAACCAGGAAGCCTTCGTCCGCGACGAGGCCAACATTATCGTGGCTACCATCGCTTTCGGGATGGGGATCGATAAACCGGATGTTCGGTTCATCGTTCATTTTGATTTGCCCAAGAGCGTCGAAGCCTATTATCAGCAAATCGGTCGGGCCGGACGCGACGGCGATCCCTCCCACTGCCTGCTGCTGTTCAGCTATAGTGACATCCACAAGATCAAGTATATCATCAACAGCAAAGACGATGATCAGCAGCGCAAGGTGGCCGAAACCCATCTGACACGCCTGCTGCAATATGTAGAAAGCGGCGGGTGCCGGCGTCGACAACTGCTCTCCTATTTCGGGGAAAATTATCCGCATGAATCGTGCGACTATTGTGACGTGTGCACCGAAGACCGTCAACAGGGCGCCGACGTGACCGTCCCCGCTCAAAAGTTTCTCTCAACCGCCATCCGTACCGATCAGATTTTCGGAGCCAAACACCTGATTGACGTACTGCGCGGGGGACGCACCAAGAAGATCCTCCGTCACAACCACGACGAGCTCCCGGTCTACGGCATCGGAACCGAATACTCGATCCGCGAGTGGTGGAAGCTGTTTCAAATGCTGCAGCAACGAGGATACCTGCACCGCGATCCCAAGCACGGCAGTCTTCTCGTGGACTCCAAAGCTCGCCCCGTCCTCAAAGGCGAGCAACCGATCTACGCAAACCTTGAGTTCGGCGACCGTACCAACGGCTCCTCCGACACCACCGATACTTCCGCGTCATCACACGCCAAACCCTTCGAGCTGGACTACGACAGCCGGCTCTATAGCCGTCTCCGAAACAAACGCAACGAACGAGCCGACCAAAACGGGGATCCCCCGTACGTAATCTGCTCGAACCGCACCCTCAAGGAGATGGCCGCCTATCAACCCCAATCGGAGGAAGCGCTGATGGAGATCTACGGCATGGGCCCCACGCGCTGCAAGCAATACGGGGAAATGTTCTTGAAAACGATCAAGAAGTATGTGGGAGCCCAAAGCTGAAAGTAAATAAGCCGGAAGCTGGAGGCTCGAAGCCCGAAGCGGGCGGCTGGATTACATTCTTTGCTTTTACTAACACCGTCACCACGTGTTTCAGCGAAAAATTTGAACTTAACTCGTTTCTTAAAAGCAATATCGTTTGTAAAACATTATCACCTGCACCAATGATTTCTACCTCTTTCCGGTTCAAAAAATTTTCCGCTGAAACACGTGGGGGCAGTGAATTTAACGGCAATCAACAGGAATCCAGCCGCCCGCTTCGGGCTTCGAGCCTCCAGCTTCCAGCTTTTTGATAAACATCTCTTATGATTACTCCCAAATAACCATCTACTCCCCCTCTGTAACGGCAGGCAACGTGACTACAAACTTCGCTCCTCCCCATTCGCTTTCGTCAATCTCGATTTCGCCGCCGTGTTTTGAAACGATTTCCTTGGAGATAGTTAGTCCGAGTCCCAACCCGAAATTGGATTGTTGCCGCTTAGTGGTGAAGTTGGGTTCAAAAATCTTATCGCGCATCGATGCAGGGATTCCCGGACCACTGTCTTCTATTGCGACCCACACGCAGGATTCGCCGTTCCGTTCTTCAGTCCCGCAACTGATCCGCAAATTGCCTTCCTCTTTTTTGTCCTCCATCGCGTCACAAGCGTTCATTAACAAGTTCGACCACACCTGATTGAGCTCGCCGGACTTCCCGCGTACCTTTGGTATCTCTTGTAAATTCATCTCAAGATCGTGGTATTTGATGCGATTATTCAAAATCTGTACCGTATCTCGAATTCCTCCCCGGATATCAACCGGCTCCTCCTGGTCACGATCCTGCCGGCTATAACTTTTCAAACTTTTGACCAGGTCCTCGATACGTCCACTCGCCAATTGGACTGTCCGCAGCATCCGTCCACATTCGTAATACTGTAACGCTTGTTTCAGTTTTTCCTGATCTTTGCTCACCTCTTGATCCAGCATTTTCAAAACCTCATCCGGCATCTGACTCAACTTACGAAGCAGTTGTCGGGATATTCCCGGCCAGTCGGACTGCAACTCTTTCATTCTTGAACGCACTTCTTCGGTCCCCTTCAATTCGGCCTGCAAGCCCCGTCGAAACATTTCCCCCTCAAACCCGTCCAATTTCCCAACTCCCCCCTCCGAACCGAAAACCTCGTCCAGCAGCGACACTACATGATCGGTCGACCGCAACAAGGTCGATACCGGATTATTAATCTCATGTGCAATTCCGGCCACCAGCTGCCCCAGCGTAGCCATTTTTTCCTGGTGAATCAGCAAACCCTGGGTTCGCTCTAACTCCTCATAGGCCTCCTTCAGTTCGTTGCGCTCACTCTTAAGTTCTTCATTGAGCGACTCCAGTTTTTCCTGCAGCTTGATAATATACTGGTAGCGATCCACGATATTCGCCAGCAGCAACTGCTGCAGCGGACGCTGCAGGCGGGGATTGTCGTTGATGTACTGTTCGAACTGTTCCTGATTCACCTTTACGGCACGACCCGCCTCCAGGGCCCGGGCCGTCGACATTGCGGGGTTGCCGGTCGTGAACGCGATGATGCCAATCAATGAACCCGGGTACAGATCGTCGATCGTCAAATGCACGTCTTCCGACGGTCGTTCTCTGATCAGACGCACCGTTCCATCCAGCAGAATGTACAGGTAATTGAGGTCATCCCCCTGCCGAAAGAGCACATCGTCAGACTCAAAACGCATCACCTGCGCACTAAGCTCGTCCGACTCCCGGACCATCCGGTCGATGATCTTTAACAACGCCGACCGGTTTTTAAACCATAAATTGCTGAATTCTAAATTCACAGCTTGCTCGATTTAATGTTTACAGCTTGTATGAAGGTCAGGCCGTGCGGCTCTTCGCCGGTAAACTTTTTAGCATTCAACTTTTATACGTACGAGCCTTTCACAATAGCTTAGTGCTGCATTTACGTTCACAAAGCTAAAAATTTTAATACTTCAGATCCGCACGGCCTGACCTTCATGCAATACGGATGACTAATTAAAACCCGGGATCACATCGTTGACTACGAGAATTCGAAAACACCGGCATTAAACATTTATTCCCGTACAAACCGGGCGGCGGCTCCGAAGTATTAAGTTTTTCGGTAAAAATGTACAAAAGCTCATTTAAAGCAGGGAGCCCATAACATCCACTCAATTGGATCAACATCGCCGAGAAGAGAAAAACTTTCGAACGAGGAACCGCCGCCCGGTTTGTACGGGCAATCCACGATATTACGAATCGCTTATGGAGCCGCGGTCGTGAATTGCGTCGGCCAGCCGTTCCTGGTCGAGCTTCGACATAAAACTCAGCAGGTCTTTCCGGGTTCGAAGGACGTATTCAGTCAGTTGCTTTTTGACCACCGCTTCCAACTGCTCCTTATCCCACGGTTTGGCAATGTAATGATGCAAACCGGCCTCGTTCACGGCTTTTACCGTATCCTCAAGTCCGGCCTGACCCGTTACCAACACCTTGCGTGTCTGCTTTGTATTCTCCCACTTGGTCATTTCGATCAACAGGTCGACACCGTTTTTGCCGGGCAGAACATGATCACACAACGCCAACCCGACTTCGTGTCCATCCTCGCAAATCGACTCAATTAACTGCTCGGCTTCTTCCGCATCCTCTGCCATCTCTACCGGAAACATATCCTCAAATGATTCCAGGTCGCGAACCAGCGCATCCAACACATCCGGCTCGTCTTCAATTACCAGTATGTAAATATTTGAACTTTCAGTCATATTTTTCCCAAATCTGTTATTTATTGCGGGCAGCAATAGCCCTTAGTACAAAATCTACAACAATTGAAATTCCAGCCTGTATTATCACACCATGAAACTCGGGAAACCCGTCTTCTCACTTTGCTCGTGAGGCCTCATCCGGGCTAGCCGAGAAATTTCTGCTAAAATAATATAGGCCAGTAGAACAACGCATAGCCCAGTGTCACCACGACTCCAACAATACCGATTACGGTCCCCGCCTTCGCCATCTGCCGGGTCGTAACCATCTCCGTACTCATGGCAATCGCGTTCGGTGGAGTCGATATCGGAAGTACCATCGCCAAACTGGCACTTACCCCGACCACCAGGACCAGCACAATCATGCTGAATCCACTCGTAGCACTTGACATGGCCGTGGTCATAGCCAAGGGCACCACCAGCGAAGCGGTTACCGTATTCGATATAAAATTCGACAATACCAGTCCCACTATTCCAAATATAAGAAAGAGTACGGTCACGCTCATGGCGCCCCAGCCGATCTGCTGAATCATCCAGGAGGCGAGTCCGGTATTTTCCATCGATATTCCCAGCGAGATACCACCCGCCATCAGCCAGAGAACCTCCCAGGGCAATTCGCGGATATCCTCCTTTTCCAATACCTGCGTCAGGGTCAGTCCCACGACCGGAATCAGGGCCACAATGGTGCTGCTGATGCCGTGCAGGCTGGAGGTAATCCACAGCAGAACCGTCAACAAAAATATCCCATAGAGGATATAGGCCTTGCTCGAAGTTCTAAAATGCTCTTTTATCTCAAGCTCAATAGACTCGGTATTCGCCGGAAAAAACCAGTTGAGTACCGCCCAGGCGACCAGCAACATGATCAACACCAGCGGCAGGGCCAACACCATCCAGTATCCAAAAGAAATGCTGATTCCCTGCTGGGCCAGGTTAGCCAGTACAATCGCGTTGGGCGGAGTGCCAATCGGTGTGGCGATGCCCCCGATATTTGCTGCAAAGGGAATCGACAGGGCCAACCCGATTCGTACCGGATCCCCCTTCTGCGTCTGGGCAATGATCGGTATTATAACGGTCATCATCATCGCCGTGGTGGCGGTATTGCTCATAAAAGCCGAAAGCAGCGCCGTCACCGACATGAGTCCCATGATGATAAACCCGGGACGCTTGCCGAATGGAGCCAGCAGGATACGGGTTAAATTGCGGTCCAACTTGTACTTGACCGCCGCCCCGGCCAGGGAGAATCCACCGAGGAACAGGATAATAATCGGGTCGGCGAGCGTCCCCATAAAATCGGAGTAGGGGTTTGGATTAAACTCGGCCAGCGGGTGCGTCACGTCGGCGGCAACGCGACTTTCACTGTACAAAAAAGGAGCTTCTACAGTTACCATGCCCGCCTCTTCATCCCGGGCAATAACTTCCACCTCACGAGCAACCGTCTCCCCGTCATCACGGAGCAGATATAGCTTACCGTCGGCCGTAAGGGCACGGGACGGAACATTCCATTGTTGGCTTTCCACAGACTCCGGGGTCGCCGTCGGCAGCTTCTTGCCCGAATAGATCAGTCCCTGTCCGCTAAGCAGCAGAATCTGCAACAGAATAACCAGTAAAGACGTCGCGTAAATGGGAATCGGTTCAAACATCCAGAACACCGCCGCCATAAGAAAGATACTCAGCGCCAGCGACCCGGCCAGGGCTAATCCGGGAATGTTTATGAGCAAGGGAACCACAAATCCGATGCCCCCCGCAACCAACCCGGTTATTTGTACTTTATTCAATGTCATATCGGTTTCAATACTTTACTTTTTAGTTAAATTCACTTTTGAAATCCAGTTAATCTTCTGATCATTTTTTGAAAAACCGGGCGGCGGTTCCTCGTTCGGAAGTTTTTCTCCTTTTGAGTTTGTTTAGATATCTGCAGACCATGATAAATGTCTATCAACTTTCATATATTTTTCATCTATTTACCGAAAAACTTAATACTTCGGAAACGCCGCCCGGTTTTTCAAAAAATGATCAGGTTCACCGGTAAAAAAGGTGATTCCAATAAACTTTCTGGTTAAAATTTCAAAAAATGTCACTGCCAATTATCCTATTTATTACCTCATTAAGATCGGTGAACTGGCCGCAGAACTTAAAAGTCGATCTGCAGTTGTCCGCGTACGATTAGGTGTCCGTGGTCAACCGGTGTATTTTCTATGTATCCTGCATCAAACTGTACTTTTAGTTCGTCCGATCTGAAAAAATGGGTAGCTCCCACCGTATACTGCCTGCGTCCCTCGATCGCATAGTCCACTTGTTTCGAGGGATTGTACAGCGCAAAACGACCGGTGATTTCTGTTTTATCACTTACCATATACCCGGATTGCACCACGAACGTATTTCCTTCATTAATCACGTTCAAGTCCCCGAAACCCGGCGCATCAGTAGCCGGAACGGCCTCGCGGAGCGTACCCTGGCTGAAGAGCGACCAACCATTATATTTGAGCAGCAAGTCGGCATAGACCGTACCGATATCCGACTGAAAACCACCCATATATTTTCCAATGCTGCCCCCGGTTTGGACCGCATCCACATTCAAATTATAGGCCATCGCACCGGATATCCGAAGCCGATTGGAACGGGTCAAGTCGCTTATGCGATACTGATCAAAATCGCTCAACGGCAGATATTCCATTCGCACCGTATAGCTGTAACCTCCTTCCGCCGGAGCGCGTTCACTGCCTTCACCGGTGGTGGCGGAACCATACATTTGAACCAGCGATCGTTCTCCGATGGATAAACGCTGACGAACCATCAATCCGACGTCATACAACAGCCGGTGTTCGGCATCTGCAAACGAACGATCCACAAGCTGAAGCCGTCCGGAGGAAACCATGAACTGGCGGGTCGCCGGGACTTTAAACTGTCCGACGGTCACCTCCGTCTTTTTCCAGGGATTCCAGTCTATATACGCCAGTTCAAGTCCGGCCTCTCCACGGTCAAAGGAGGGCTGGGTATAAAAACTGATATTATGGGAAGGCAATGCGCCAAACAGCTTAACCCGAAACCGCCGGACCGTAGCGCCTAACTGGGTCACCTGCTCCCGGCTTTCATCAATCGTACCATAGGATTGAAACTGAACTCGTCCGCCGAGATTTATCTGCCACGGCTCCAGGCTGTCAGACACCGCTTTTTGAGACGAGGATACCACTCCATTCAAACTTGTACCCGCCATCTCAACATTAGCAACTGATATGGAACTGCACAACACCAACAAACCAACACCAACTGCAAAACCGCCAATCCATCGCATACTAACCATATACATGCTCGTTTTCATTCCAATATTCAAAATTAATTTTCAAGCCTAACATCCGTCGGCCTGCAATCAGGTAGACCATTGTTCAGATGTATCGGATCTTATTTAAAATGCAAATATTTACTATTACTTGTAAGCAGAATCAAATCATTTAAGAAATTAAGACTATTTTGTCATAAATATAACCTTATTGATATCATCTTCCAATACCTGCCCAAAAAAAGAATATTGTTTCAAAAAATCGCTCAAAACCGTTCATTAATTATGTGCCCCTTTGAAAATGGATCATTAGTTTTGTAGTTATCGACGAGAGCATTAACATCTTTAATCCACTATTGAAACGCTCATGAAACAGAATGTCATTATTGCGTTTGGCGGGGTATCCCCCGAGCATGAAGTATCGGTACTTACCGCCATCCAGGCCCTTTCTGCACTGGAGGAGAGCGAATACAACCTCATCCCATTATATATCACCAAATCGGGTCGATGGCTGACGGGCGACTATCTGACCACGTTGGACCACTACCAGGATATGGACCGCTTGAAAGAGGAAGGCATACCCTGCACCTTTTCCCACAATGAGCAGGGACAACCGGTCTTGCGTGAGCTTTCCGGGGGATGGTTTTCCCGCCCGGCTTCCTATCCCATTCATGCTGCCCTGCCCGCTTTTCATGGGTCGGATGGAGAAAACGGGGGCTTCCAGGGGATGTGCGAGTTCTACAATATTCCCTTCACGGGGAGCAGCGTGCTGGCTTCCAGCGTGAGTATGCACAAGATCAAGGCGAAGGAACTCTGTCGAGCACACGATTTGCCGGTCGTCGACGATATCGATTTTCGTGAACCGAAGTGGGAACAGGACAAGGATTCAATAATCGAGGAAGCCAAGTCCATGGGCTATCCGCTCATTGTCAAACCGGTATCGCTCGGCAGCAGCATCGGCGTACAGCGAGCCCAAAACAAGGATGAACTCATCGACGCCGTCGAAGAAGCGTTTCGATACGACGATCACCTGATGGTGGAAGCGACCGTCGATCCGCTGATGGAGATCAACTGCTCTGTACTTGGCGACCATGACGACGCCCGTCCCAGCGCCTGCGAACGCCCCAAAGGCAAGGAAGAGTTGCTCTCGTTCGAGGATAAATACCAGAGTGACGGAGGGGACGGCAAGGGAATGGCCTCGGCCGACCGTGTTATACCGGCGGATATATCGGACGAGCTGACCCGGCAGATCCAGCAGCTCTCGCTCCGCATTTTCGCCCTGTGCGAGGCTTCGGGCGTGGCCCGACTCGATTTTCTGGTGAATGCCGAAACAAAAAAGGTGTATTTCAATGAAATCAACACGATTCCCGGCTCCTTTTCTTACTACCTCTGGGAGGAATCCGACGTCTCCTTCCGGGAACTGCTACTCGAAATGATCGAGATAGCCCGGCAGCGGCATCGCCGTAAAAACGGGCGGCTGCGCAGCTACGAGACCAACCTGCTAAGTGAAAAGGCCGTTAAAGGACTAAAAGGACTCAAGCAGGATAAATAAATAAGGGTTGATGCCGTTAAGGACCTATATTATGTATTCGAGGTTTTAATATGATTGTTTAATATTTAATCTAATTATATGAGCTCCATGCGTCAGGCTCCATGCTCCACGGGTATTCCAACAGGTATTCATGTGGTATATATACAGATACAAATACCAGCTTGAATAACGTGGAGCATGGAGCCTGGCGCGTGGAGCCATAACACCCATACATTCTATGGCTATCAAAAACAAAATTATTCAGCTTTTACTACTGACCGTTAGTCTTCTTTTTCTTCCCTATTGCAAATCATCGGAGCCTCCTCTGACGGTTATTGAGGGCGATCCGCAGGCGGCCAGTGCCGATACCAGTGTGGCCGGTGAAAATGAAAAAGGAGGCGCTTCTTTCATGCAGATAAGCATTGGCGAGATTCATCCCATCAAAAGCATGGATCCCCTGTTCGCCACCAATACCTCCACCAAAAGATTTGTTCAACAAGTTTACGAGGGATTGGTTCGCTACAATGCCGAAGGGGATATCGTGCCGGCAATTGCCTCCGAGTGGATGGTTTCGGACGACTCGCTCACCTATCGCTTCCATCTCCGCAAAAATGCTTATTACCATGACAGTGAAGTATTTGCGGCGGGAACCGGTCAGCGTGTGGTCTCCGACGATTTTCGTTTTATTTTTCAGCGCATGGCTAAATCGTACATACCCCCAACCGCCCCTCATTTGTTTATGTCGATCGAGGGGTTTGAACCTTATTACCAGGAACAGCACCGTCTATTCAATCCGGACGATCGCAAGCTGACGGATATCTCCGGTATCGAAACGCCCAGCGACACCACCCTTGTGCTAAGACTGCGGGAAAAAGATCCGCACCTGCTGCAAAAACTGGCTTCTCCCTATGCGGTAGCATATCCCCGTCAAGCCGTCAACAACACCGATAAAGTCCAACGCATCACCCGGGCAGTCGGATCGGGACCGTTTCAATTTTCCCAGCAAAAAAGCGACTCGCTTATCATTCTTGCTCGCTTTAACGGTTACTGGGCCAATCGCAACGCCCCCACTCGCACGCCGCGCCTAAACCGGATTGACTTCAAGCATCGTTCCGAAAAGCAACTCTACCGGGGATTGTCGAATGGTGAAATCGATCTGATTCCCGAGCTTGGTCCCTCCCTGATGCAGCAGGTGATCGACACCAGCGGACAGCTTGATGCCGGCAACAAGATTTCGGGACTGGACCTTTATAAAGGGAGCAAATTCACCTACCGGCTGCTCTATAATAAAAACTTTACCGGTACTCAACCGGCCGTACAGCGTGAAATTCACAAACTTGATCTGGAACAGCTAACCTCCAACATTCATCCTGCGGGCATTAAAATCCAGTACAAACGAAAACTCACCATGGCGGACCCTGCGTCAACCCGCACTACCGCACTGGAAATACCCTATTCGGACGATCCATTCATCCGGGCCATCGGTCAGCAAATGAAAGAGTCGTTTGAGCGGCAGTCGGTAAACTTTCGGATGAACGATCTTCGCGTGCCCCTATCAACCACCAGCCTGGTTGCCGATCAGCAAATGCCGGTCTATCCGCACCAACAAACACCCGCTGATTCGTTAACCCTCGTACGTTTCAAGGTGCAGCATTATGCCCTATCCAAAAACTCGATTCGTCAATTTCAAATTAATGATTTTCCCTGGTGGTTAAATTTACGACAAGTTACGGTCCAAACTCCGGACGAAAATTTGTAAATTGTGGGATATGAAATTCGCTATTGTTGCAAATCCGGAAAAATATGCCGTCAAGGATCCCCTTGAGTTGGTCATCAAATGGTCGATCGACCACGATGCCCCGCTCTATCTTTGCGAAAAACTCTCTAATCTAATCACTGACTCCCATAGCGCGGAGCTTCATTTCTGTACCAACGATGAGCAAGCAATTGACGAGGGGGATATGATTATCGCGATCGGCGGTGACGGGACCATGCTCTACACCTCGCGCCTGGCGAAAAATACTCAGAAACCTTTGCTGGGCATCAACAGCGGCCGACTCGGTTTTATGGCCAAAACCCCTAAAAGCGAAATTGAACAGGCCTTGGGGAATATTCTTGATGGTAATTACCGGCTCGACCGCCGATATATGCTTCAAGCGGCAGATCCAGAGGGACAAACCTACCACGCTTTAAATGAATTCCTGTTTTCAAAAAAGGATTCGACTTCCATGATCACCGTCCAGGCCGAATACCAGGACATGTTGATCAACCGGTATTGGTCCGACGGTTTGATCGTAGCCTCCCCTACCGGATCTACCGCCTACAACCTTTCCTCGCTGGGTCCAATTGTGATGCCCGACACGAATGTCATGGTCTTAACCCCTATCAACCCACATACCCTGACCACCCGGCCGCTGGTCTTATCATCCGACAGCCCGCTGAAAATCACCGTCGAGAAACAACCCTCCCAGGTACTTTTTTCCTACGACGGAAACATCAGCGACATCGATGACTACCCGTTGGAAGTCGAAATCCAACGCTCCAATTTCTATATAGATCTCGTAGAACTCCCCGGACATAATTACTTCGAAACCATGCGCGAAAAGCTGATGTGGGGGATGGATTATCGGAAGGATAATTCTTGATGGTGGATGCTTCTTGATTAATGATTTATAATGTATGATTAATGATTTTGGTGTTGCAGGTTTTCAAGTATCTGTCAACATCGTTCAATTTATTCGCATTTTTAAAGTTAATCCATTCTCCCTTACAAGTTGATCATCGCAGTTTTTTAAAACCATTTCCCTCTTTTATAGACCGCATTCATGCCCTCTCATTGAAATAGGGGCGGGGTCGGATTCGGCGGGCGGGGGTTCCGAAGCATTAAAATTTTCTGGTCAAGTGTTCTATGACGACCCTATGTAACTACCCGAGTAAGCAAACGAAGCCCCTAATGCCATAAAAGAAAAGTTTCCGAGCAAGGAACCTCCGCCCGCCGAAGCCGACCATCCCTATTTCATACTTTTTTCTCTTTTATTTTTAGCTAGAAACTCTTAAATATATGTGTGATGACGGTTCGAATCGTGGTCACATGAATTAGAGGTAATGATATTTGAAAATGCAAATACGTTAATCAACGGCTCCATGCTCCAAGCTCCAAGATATCCTTAACAGTATTTTCGTTAGTATATGAATTTATCTGCATACAAGTATTTGCGTGGAGCCTGGAGCTTGGAGCGTGGAGCCGTTAAACATTATTGAATCAAAAATTATCGGAGTATCATTATGAAAGTAACAGTAGTCGGAGCCGGTGGAAATGTAGGATCCAACGTCGCGCTCAACATAGCACAGAAGGATTTCGCACGAGAAGTCGTCATGGTTGACATTGAACAAAAGTCGGGCGACCGCACGATCTATCCCTCGAAGGGTCGGGCATTGGACCAATGGGAATCGGCCCCGATCACCGGATTTGATACGAAGTTGACCGGCACGGTCGAATACGGTCCGACCGAAGGGTCAGATATCTGCGTCGTCACCGCAGGTGTGCCCCGTAAACCGGGCATGAGTCGGGATGATCTGCTGGAAACCAACTCCAAGATTGTGGACCAGGTGATCACCAACCTGGTAAAACACTCTCCCGACACGATATTCATCATGGTATCCAATCCGCTGGATGTAATGGCGCAAGTTGCTCATGAGGCGAGTGGTGTTGACCGCAGTAAAATCATGGGTATGGCCGGCATCCTGGACACGGCCCGTTTCCGTGCGTTTATCGCCAGCGAAATCAACGTATCGCCAAAGGATATACAGGCGCTGCTGCTCGGCGGACATGGCGACACCATGGTCCCGCTGCCGCGCTATACCACGGTTTCCGGCATACCGGTGACCCACTTCATCAATGAAGATCGCCTCGAGGAAATTGTAGAACGCACTAAGAAAGGCGGCGGCGAGATTGTCAACCTTATGGGTACCTCCGCCTGGTACGCACCCGGCGCGGCCGCTGCCCAGATGGTAGAAGCCATTGCCCTCGACCAGGATCGCGTCTTCCCCTGTGCCGTTAAACCCAACGGTGAATACGGCATCGACGATATCTTTATCGGACTTCCCGTGAAGCTCGGTGAAGGCGGCATCAAGGAGATTATAGAGGTTGACTTGAATGACGACGAGCGTTATCTTTTAGATGAATCCGCCGATCATGTGCGTTCAGTGATCGACGAATTCAAAAAGCTGATGAACGAATAAAACAAACCAAGGGATCTTTGAAACGGGAAATTTTATTCAGGCACTCGGCTTGAGTAGAATTGCAGTTTTGAGGTCCTAGCATAAATTCCACTTAATTTACCTCACTACTTGCACTGAGGAAATTAAAGGCGCCACCGACCATAGTGGCGCCTTTTTTATTTCATCATAAGCTGAAAGTTGAAAGCTCAAAGTTTAAAGCAGCTCTTTATTAAACACTTCACGATCGTTTTATGAGGAGTGCCTCGAGCCTCGAGCTTCCAGCCTCGAGCGGTTTCTGCGCCATTTATGGCGCAGAAACCAATTCAATCTCTTCCGCCACGAGCCCTTTGTCGTTCTCGACCAGGTCGAACTCGAAAATCAGCTCGCGACTGGGCAGGAAGCTGGTATCAAAATCTTTTTCGAATTGGGATACGTGGGCGAAAACCGTTTTGTAGGGAGAATCCTCGAAACGGGAGTCGGTAATCCACAGGTGTTCGTCCATCTTGACCAGGTATCGCAGAAAACCGTAGCCATCATCATGCGAAAAGTCGTAGCAGACGCCGCGAACCCGCGAACCGATTTCGCCCCAATTGTAGGGTGACTTAATTGGAAGCAACCCGGGCAGCATATAACCTGATATGTACATGTCGACCTCTTTTTTGAGCGACGACGACACGTTGTCGAACCCGACCAACTCCACTCGACAGCCTTTGTCCTGCAGGGCCTTAACTACCCGTACGTAACTGCCGTTGCTGGTAAGCAGCAACAACTTGTCCAAAAAATCGGCATGCTTGAGCATGTCCACTGCCATATCCAGGTCGACCGTCGACTTGGTTACTTTTTCGCCGGTATCCGAATCGGTATAGTGCTGCACAGGTCGCTCGATAACCTTGTATTCAAAATCCCTCAACACTTCGCAAAAGCGGTTTGTTTTATTACGGTAATTGGCATCCTTTTTTGACCGCTCCTTATCATAGGCTAGATATACATTCAATCGATTTGCTACACTTCCGTCACGAGTGGCAAACTTCCGGAGAATATCATAGCGCAGCCCAAATCCTCCGTTCATCGTTACATTCACGGCATCCACATAAATCCCCATCTTTCGATTCGTTTTCATAATACTTTCCTAATTTTTTTTTAATAATTTTCAGTTGCTGATGCTTGCAGGAACTATTCCGGATTTCCGAATTTCAGCAAATAACGGCAGGAGTGAGTTGTAGAATAATATCAAGTTAGTATTACAGAACTGTTTTATGTTAAACAGTTTGCGAGGAGTTCTCTGCCGGTATCACTGACTGCAATGGAGACCCGTCAAGCTTTGCTATAATAGTATTGAAGGCCAATGAGAAAATAACGGTTCCCAATTTTCAGCAGTACTTTTAACAACTTGAACCACTAAATAGCTGTTAAACACTGAACCCATCACACGTTTATATTTGCCGCAATCAGGAATCGTTATTATCAGGGCTTTCATACCCCTTCCTATTTGTAATAAACAACGGAGTTTTTGAAAAACCAAGTGCCCCGGTAATTATTAATCCCCCGACCAATAAACCAGCTCGAACCATGAGTGGATTTCCAAGTTGCTTAATCAAATACGGGGCCGCCAACACAAGGCCAACGCCTGTTGCCATCATCATACCGGTGCGAATGATTTGATAGGGCACCGGATACGATCGCTGACTGTAAACATATATCATGATCGCCATCACGGCGTAGCTGGCTACGGTGGAAAACGCCGCACCTGACATGCCGTAGCGAGGAACCATGAAATAGTTGGCCGCAATCGTTACCGCTGCCCCGACCAAGGTTACTTGCGGCAGCCGCCCGGTTTTCTCGCGAATGAAAATACCCGCCGTAAAATTAACGTACCATCCCTGGAACCAGTAGGCCAGCAACAAAAACGGAACGATATGCAGTCCCATCCAGTATTGTTCCCCGATGAGCGTAACGTCCAAAATGGGTATGCGAATAGCCACAATCTGTTCGGCAAAGAGGGATATCCCCAGGAACAACACCGCCGCAATCATGTTGAAATACGTGAAAGCGTGGCTGAACAATTTGGGAGCGTGTTCGTCCTCGGCATGACGCAGAAAGAACGGCTGCCAGGCCATGCGAAACATCTGGATAAACAACAGCATGAAAACCGCCAGTTTGTAGCATGCATTATAGACCCCCACCACGGCCTCGGCGGTAAAATCAGCACCGTAGATTCGAGTCACATTGAAGTGGGTCATACTGTTGAGGAAAAACCGGTCAATAAACTCGTTTACGGCATAGGCTATACCGGTAGGCACAAAAGGCAACCCGAAAGCCAGGGCCCGTCGGGTGATGAGCTGGTTGAACTCGCCCGCCAGCTGCCGGGCTGTCAATCCCCAGAGGAGCAGCGTCGTCGTGGCCGAAGCGATCAAATTACTGGCAAATACCGCCTCGATCCCCCATCCCTGGGCAAGGACCAGGTAAAAGTTCAGTACCAGATTGATGGCCACGTTCATGACTTTCAGACCCGAAAAAAGCCACGAGCGACGAACCAGGCGAAGCTCGGCAAAGGGAACGATGCCCATCGCATCAAACCAGAGGATGCCGAGCATCATGAGGTAAATTGATGAGGGACCGTTATCCAGCCCGATCATCGGCAACGCAACGGGACGCAACAGCCAAAGTCCGAACACCAGCAACGTCGCTCCGCCGAGCAGTGTTAGCTGCAGCGTCTTGAATACGTGCTTCGACTGCTCTCGCTTCGCCCCATAGCGCAGATAAGCCGACTCCATCCCGAAGGTGAACAACACGTGCAGAAAGGCAATCGCACTGTACACGAGTCCCACGATACCGTACGACGACGGATCGAAAACATCGGTATAGAAAGGAACCAGCAGGTAATTGAGGAAACGGGCTACGACACTGCTGATGCCGTATACCAGGGTGTCCGACAGTAATTCTTTAAGTTTCTTCAACTAGCGAATTTGGTTTTGAACAAGTCGCACTGTGATTTTTATAATATCCGGACCAACATCAAGCCCAACCATGCTGCAAAAAACCCAATTATCAAACTGAGACCGGCATATAGAAAACCGGACAGATACTGCGCCTCTTGCAGCAGGGTCAGTCCTTCATATGAAAACGTGGAAAAAGTAGTAAATCCCCCGCAAAAACCGGTCATCAGCAATTTCTGATACTCCGTGGCCATATTATATCGAATACTTAATGAATATAACAGACCGATAAGAAAGCAACCAAGAATATTGACCGCAAAGGTACCCATAGGAAAGGATAGGAATGCACTGCGTTCGATGTGAACAGCCACCAGGTACCTCAAATAACTGCCGATAAAACCCCCGCTGCCAATCAATAAAAATATTTTCATAAGTAACTAATCCACTCCTGTTTTAGTTCAAATATTTAAGTTCAAACAGGAGTCATCAGTTCAACACGGGAACAGTTAAAGGCGAACTCCATCGCCCGCTCTGTTTCAAGAGCCTGATAAATGTAACAGAAATTTCAAATACCTCAAAAAGTATCAGGCAACCAATTTATTATGCTATCCTTTCGGATCACATTCTTATGCCCGAACACTGCTGATCACAGCATCAACTCCCAGTTTATAACTGTCCACTCCCAGGCCGGTGATAATACCGTCACATACCTCTCCTGTCATCGATTTTGAGCGAAACTTCTCGCGGGCATGGATATTTGAGAGATGGACTTCGATCTTCGGTACTTCAACCATAGAAAGTGCATCCCGGAGGGCGATCGATGTGTGGGTATAGGCGCCGAAATTAGCCACCAGTCCGTCGTAGTCGCTCGATCTCACCAGTTCGTGAATTACCTCGACCAGTTCCCCCTCATGATTGCTTTGTGTAAAGGTAAAATCGACATCGTCAAAAGCAGATTTCAATGTGTCCTCAATCTGCTCAAGCGTAGCCGTCCCATACTGGTCCGGATCACGCTTCCCCAACATATTCAGGTTGGGTCCATTGAGTACTAAAATATTCATAGCTGCACCTCGTCGCTGATCAACTTTGCCAGTTCCTTCATGCGTTCCTCGCCGACTTCCACATTGGCACCCAGTGAAAACGGCTGTCCTTTTTTATAAATCGGAATCAAATGCACATGCGCATGGGGAACTTCCATGCCCTCCACTATAATCCCCGTCCGGATGGGATCCAGAGCTTTGTCAATGCCCGCCGCCACTTTTTTGGCAAAGAGCATCGTACTGGTTAACAACTCGTCCGACAAATCAAAAATATAATCGATCTCCTTCTTCGGCACGACCAGGGTGTGTCCCTCGGCACTCGGATTGATATCCAAAAACGCAAGATGATCATCATTCTCGACCACCTTGTGGGCCGGAATGTCACCCTCGATAATTTTTGTAAAAATAGTAGACATGGGATGTTGGTTCTTCGTTCGTCAATTACATTGTTTTGCTGTACGGAAACATCGCTCGAGGCTGGAAGCTCGAGGCTCGAGGTTAATCGAATTGGTGTCACCGTTCTGTAGATGAACTTCTGATCACCAGCATGATTTCTATTTTGAACGTTTTTTCACTTCATTGCAAGCTAACACACAATATCTTATCGATCAATTCGTACATACGCAATCCGGCCGGGCAAGTTTTTTTGGGAAGTTGCTTTTTAACGACCTGCTGTGGCAGCCCAAACGAGATTTTGCCAGGTGAGCGGGGGCCGGCCGCGCAGGGAGCATTGAGTTTTCAGCTATTTGCAAGTAAATTGCGCTTTGCGCGAACCTTATTAGCAATAAACGCATACCGGCAACTCCCTCGAGGAAACTTTGAGCACCCTGCGCGGCCGGCCCCCGCTCACCTGGCAAAATCGATCAGAATTATTGTTGAAATTATTCTTTTAAAAGCTGATATTTGGAACTCTTGATACGGACCGGTAGCTCAGATGGCAGAGCAACGGCCTTTTAAGCCGTGGGTCGAGGGTTCGATCCCCTCCCGGTTCACGCGTTATCAGCCCCGGCGGCACTCGCTGCCGGGGCTTTTTTTATAGGTTAAAGCCTGTTTGCAACCTGCCTCACACGTTCGCCCCAGGTATCCCAATTTAGATGCTTTTCATATCGACGGCGGGTTGACAGGCATAACGCGCGGTACGCCGACGGGTCTTCCCACAATTCGATAATCTTTTCGGCATACTCCTCTGCCTCCGCGTCAACAGAGAATAAATAACCGTTCTGGTCCGATTCAACAATCGTCGGCACGCCTCCGGTATCAGACGTTAAAACTGGCAACCCATGTGCAGAAGCTTCGTTGTAAACCATCCCTAGACACTCGTTACGCGTGGGAAGTACGAAAAAATGAGATCCATTGTATAAATCGATCAATTGCTCTAACTCCGATGGATCATTTTTATCCAAAAACGAATACACTTTCACATCTTCTCCTGTATATTGCTTTGGGGGGACACATCCACACACGATTAAGCGGGCCCGGCCAATCTCTCGCTTTATTTGCTCCTTTATTTGATAAGCCAATGCACCTCCTTTGCGATACCAGTCCTTCCCAATAAATAACAGTTTAAGCTCCTTGTTTTTCATTCGCCGCTCGATAGCAGCTTCTACCTGCTGCTGATCCGGGACTCGATTCAGGTTGGCCCCATAGGGCTGAACGATGATCTTGTCCGGGGAGATGTCATAATCCTCGACAGCCGAATTAGCAGCCCATTGGGAAGGATACACCAAATATCGCGCTTTTTCCAGGCCGGCCTTCTCCAGTCGGTACGCATTCTTTTCCGTGCGGTGAGTTAAATTACTATGACCGGGATAGTAATCCTTCAACAACAAAAAACTGGCATCAGCGGTAGCAATGATCGGTATATCGGTCTGCATAAACCCGATCTCGGGCAGCGTCAGTGATGAAAAAATGAAGTCCATAGTTTCTCTCTTTTGCTTTACGATCTGATCGAATCGCCGTGCATAGGCTTTTGCCAGTGAGGGCTCATATTCATGCTTATGATTTTTGCCAGCCAACTTCCGCCATATCTTGGCTTTAATCTTATAATACCACAGCCGCCGGGGATATACCGCTCCGACCGGCTCCACCCTACCTATGTTTTGTTCGAGCGATTTAAATAAAAAATGGTGGGTGCCCGACCAACCATTTACTTTTCGTGGATCATCCTTCGAAAGAAAACCGATCATGAAAAGACGGTTCAGGATTTCATAGTTAAATACTGTACGCTAAACAAGTCCTCTTCATCCGTCCAGACCTTCTCCACCTCAAACCAGTCGCTCGCCAGCTGTCCAAATTCCTCGACTGAATATTTGTGGGAGTTTTCGGTATGAATGGTCTCTCCCTCTTCAAATGATATTTCCTCACCGGCTACATTCGCTGTCTGATCACACATACTTTTTAGATGCATTTCCACCCGGCCCTTTTCCTCATTATACACGGCCAGGTGCTCAAATTGCTCGAGATTAAAATCAGCTCCGAGCTCCCGGTTTATATTTTCCAGGATATTCTTGTTGAAAGCGGCCGTAACTCCTTTATCGTCGTCATAAGCCCGTTGCAGAACCTGCGGATCCTTTTTTAAATCCACCCCAATCAATAAACTTCCGTTATCCCCTAAAAGATGAGCCATCCGTCCCAAAAATTCCTGCGCCCGTTCGCGGGTAAAATTTCCGATCGTCGATCCCGGGAAAAATATCACTCTTCGTTCATATTCCACGTCCATGTCCGGCAACTCCAGCGTACCGGTGTAGTCGGCACAAACCGGATGAATCTCCAGGTCTGAATACTCTCCTTCCAACTTGTTCGTGGCCTTGAACAAATGATCTTTCGAAATGTCTATCGGCACATACACGGCTAAATCATCCAGGTGATCCAGCAAAATCCGGGTTTTCACGCTGCTGCCGGACCCAAATTCAATGAGTTGAATCCCCGGTCCGATACGTTGGACCATCTCATCAATATTATCTTTCAGGATCGATATCTCGGTGCGGGTGGGATAATATTCTTTCAGCTCACAAATGCGATCAAATAACCAGGATCCCTTTTTGTCATAAAAATATTTACTGGGCAATTCTTTGGAATTTTTCTTCAACCCCTCTAAAACCTCGGTGGACATATCCTGCTGTGCAACAGGTAGCTGCTCTATATTTGTTGATCTCACGTACGTCGATAGTTTATTAACGGTAGTTTGGTATTCGGTTCATCCCCTTTGAACATTATTGAGTGTATATAACTACTTTCCCGCTCAAGTATTATAGCATAAACCGATTTATTTTAATTTATTCACACTCTTTGAAAACCGGGCGGCGGTTCCTCGTTCGAAAGTTTTTCTCTTCCCGGCGCTGTTATTTCTGTTAGCTGAATACAATATTGTATCATGCTATCGATAAATATTATGCATTTGAACCGAAAAACTTAATACTTCGGAACCGCCGCCCGGTTTTCAAAGCACGCTATGGTATCGCAATGGTTGTAGCAGACTCGCCTCCTCTTCCGATGAGATCAGTTTCACAGCTTGCTTGATAGCCATTGTGCGCTTACGTCCCTGCAAATAAGTCCCCTGCAGATAATTATTCTTGAAAGCGCCCAGTACCCGGGCAATGATCTCCGCCCCCATATGCACCGCCGTTCCCGCCAGCTCTCTCTCATCCCACAGTTCTTTAAAAGCGGATCCCAGGGCTTCCCGGTAGGTCGCCAGGAAAGAGTTTATCCATGGTTCGGGCTCCAACCTCCTAGCTCGAGCGTACAACCAGAGGTGGGCCGAAAGATGTCCGATATCCTGCAGGGGACGACCATAGTGGGATAGCTCCCAGTCGATTAACCACAACCGGCTGCGGCCGACTAATACTGAGGGGGGCCATAAATCCCCCATTATCATGCACTTACCCGGCTCCAGCAACGATTCGCCCAACTTGTTTGCCCGTGTCCCCAGGCTGTCGGCATCGGCAACTTCTTCCTGCTTAAGCAGATCGCCAACCGGACGATATTGGACTTCCAGACGTGTTTCCTGCATCGGCGTGTTATCAAAATAAGAAGCTGCCCAACCAGAATCATGAGTCTCCGAATGAAGTCCCGCTACGAATTTTGCAATCGATTTTACCATTGCCCGACCGTCACTTTCTTTATTTATGTAATCTCCGAGCGTTTTATCATGGGGGATATGTTCCATGAACAGGATATTTCGGTCCTCGTCAAAGTCCAGCAAACGGGGAACCTGCACCTCTTTTGTGGGGACCGACTGCAATGGTCCCTCGTTGAGTTCATCCAGGGCCCTCGACTCTATTAACGCACGGTGCAGAGCCAGTGGAATATCAGGCTGGGTGGCAATATAAGGAGGTGCATACTTGACAATACAGGAGATCCCGCTCCCTTGCACACGCCATACCCTGTTCAGGTGACCGCCCTCAATCTTTTCCACGGATTGAATGGAACCCATCGAGGGGATTCTTCGGTTGACAATCTCACGAACCTGATCTTGATCCATGTTCGACTCTCTATTCAAAACGATAAATCTGATTCTGAAAACGCACCGGACCGGCGGATGATAAAAACCGTTCGATAATGCGCTCCATGGCTTCACGCGAATGTTCGAGCGATGCTGTCACGCTTTCTTCATTTTTCGGATTGTCACGATCCGGAATCGAGTACTTGTGTCCGACGACCAGTCCCGCTGCAGGGATCTCACACTCGTTGGCTAAAATCACTTCCGGCGCCAGCGTCATCGAGTTTACGTGAGCTCCCAACCGGGGCCACATCCGGTTTTCGGCCGAGGTTTTTCCTCTTGGACCGCCCACATACGCAAAAACCAGCGACTCTTCCCTGGTTGTAATTTCATCCTGGCCCAGTTGTTTAATTTGATCGGACAAGGCCCGGGAAAAAGGTCCCTCGTTAAATACCAGATGCCCGTGTTCCTCCGACGGCTCTTCAAACATTGTACAGGCGGATCCGTCGGGCAGTCGGTTCTCCAGCATTATCAAATCATCCAATACCATTGGCCTGAACAGGGGGACCTCCTTCACCAACACCCCCACCGAACTGGTTACCATTAAAGCTCCGCAACCAAGTTCACGCAAAGCGGCCGCCTGTCGGCGATACGGGATTTGATTCGGCAGTAACCGGTGTGGCAATCCGTGGCGAAAAATGAGGTAGGCCGGCCGATCCGAGCGGTCATACTGGTATACCGGTTGATCCCCGTATTCGGTCGAGATAGAGCGTTCCTCAAGCTCCATTCGACCTGGCAGATCCTGATAGGCACTGCCTAATATCACGGCAATTGATTTTTTGTCGTTATTGGTCATTTGTTTTTTGGATTTTTTTGCTACTGTACTCCGAACTTAAGGCGATCGAGGTGAAAAACCTCCCCCTCCGGACCTGTACCGACTGCTGTCGGTAGGGGGTTAGGGGGAGGACCACCAAGATAATCAACCCTTAAACCCCGTCCGGGTGGCGAACAGCGGCGCACCGTTTCCGAAGCATTAAAATTTTCTGGAACACAAGCAATGATTATATGCAACGTATTAAAATTGATATCCATATTTGACTTGCCCCGAACGAAGAAAAGTTTACGAGCAAGGAAACGGTGCGCCGCTGTTCGCCACTCGGACGGAGCTTCACAACGACTCCCAGAACGACTTCTCCTCCTTCACCCCCGACTGCGGATCGTCAATGAACGCCTGCATCGATTCGTACTGGTGCAGCCGACCGTCCTTCAAGAGGGCAATATGATCCCCCATCATGATGGCCTCTTTGACATTATGCGTCACAAATAACGACGTAATGCCCCACTCATGCACCACCTCTTTGAACAGCTGCTGCATTTGCTCGCGAGTAGATCGATCAAGACTGGCAAACGGCTCGTCCAGCAGTAATAGATCGGGATTCACAATCAACGCCCGTCCAAACGCCACCCGCTGTTTTTGTCCGCCGGACAGCTGCTCGGGACTGCGATCACTCAAACCCTCCAGACCGAGCCGCCGGATCAAACCCTGAACCTGTGCTTGCAGCTTCTCTTTCTCCACCTTCCGGACGGTCAGCCCAAACGCTATATTTTCAAAGACCGACAAATGCGGAAACAACAATGCCTCCTGGGATAAATAAACCACATTGCGATCCTCCGGAACACGAGTCGTAATCTCTTCATCATCCAAATACACCCTGCCCTTGTGCTCCCGCTCCAATCCCGCAACAAGCTTCAACAACGTCGTTTTCCCACTTCCCGACACTCCCTGAATACTCAACGTATCCCCTTGATCAACCCGCAGATCCACCTCCTCCAACACCGGCGCCTCCCCGTAAGTAAAAGATATACCCTCAAGCTTAAGCAAAGTCGAGCTCCTACGTTAATGTTTGACAGGATTATAATTAATCGACCGGTAAAACCGGCTAACAACCTTACGGAATTTCCGGGCAAACCGGGCGGCGGTTCCTTGCTCGGAAACTTTTCTTCGTTTACAGGCAGCTAACACTTAATGGTCATTAATTCGTCAGGAGTTATTTTAGCTTTTTACCCAGAAAATTTAATGCTTCGGAACCACCGCCCGGTTTGCCCGGAAGTGCCGTAAATAAATATACACAACAAAACCCAAGCTCCGAATACACTTTCGCCTTTCACCATTCACCTTTCACCTTATACAGTAGCCAGCGTCGTTGAAATAATAACAAAATCAACGGCGGCAGCAGAAGCAAAAAGCTGCTTAATGCCGCGTAATAGATATTTGCTTCGGTGATGAACTGGTAGACTAACAGAGTGAGCGTCTGAATTTTCCCGATGCCGAGCAGCGTCGTAAGCCCATATTCAAACCACGAGATCAGGAACGTCTGGAAGAAGGTCATCAGCAGGATTCCCCGCGCCAGGGGGATGAGAACGCGGGCGAAGGTCGTCCACGGTCCGCTGCCCAGCGTCCGGGCGACTTCTTCCATCTTGCGGGAACGACGGCTCCAGAATCCGGTGCATAAAATGATGGCATAGGGATAGGCCAGCAGCAGGTGTCCGATGAACACCCCCGCGACATGACCGGTCAGATCCATCCACACGAAGTAGTAATAAATAAAGGCGGCATAGATCACCGGCGACAGGATAAAGGGGAAATAGGTCCCCAGCAGCAACCATCGACTCCTACGGTGTTCGGCGATGTATTTGCTGGTAATAAATCCGCCGATCGTCGCCGTCGCCGCCACGCTCAGCGAAAGGACGACCGACAGCAGAAAACTATACGAAATTTCAATTTGCCCCACCACCAACTGCCGCCAGTGCTCGATGGTCAACAAGTCGGGCAGCACCGAGGGATAGGTCCACCGCCGGGCAAACGACATCAGTCCCATATACAGAAACGGAAACCCGTATAGCGCTGCCGTCGCCAGTATCAGTATTTTCTTGAATCTTGATTTCATGTTATGTCTTATCACATTTCTCTATTTTTGCCTTCATTACCCATCGGCGGAGGGTCTTCAGCCAGAGAAATTCAGCTGGTTGTCGCTTTTATTGCGAAAGTAGTCGGTAGTACCGTCTATCAGTGTCTTTTCCAATGAACCCGCAAGCTGAACAACTCAAGTGCTTCAGACCCCTCCGCCGATGGGTGGTATGCGTCTGGTGCACAAGTACGAGTTTTGCTGACGCGAATAAAACTTCGAAATTCATGCCTCATAAAACAGTTTCTTTCGTCTGAGCAGCGCCCATAAAATCCCGATTACTACGACCACATATAACAAGGCCAGGATATAGGCATGCGGGATCGTGTCCAGACTGAAACGCTGCAGGTTTCGGACGACGTTTACGGCCAGCATCTGAGGCGAAGAGGCGCCGAGCAGCAAAGGGATTTCATATGAACCCACCGCGAAGATAAAGTACAGCACGATCGTGGGATAGGACCGGTGGAAAAGGACGGGAATCGTAATTTTCCAGTCGCTTTCGAGGGATCCGGCTCCGAGCGTGGACGCCACTCTTCGCAGCTCGTCGATTTGCTCGTTTTGATAGGTATTCAGAAACAGAATCAGGAAAAAGGGCGCCGCCATCGCTACGTGGGCCGTAATAATGCCGATGGCCCAGGGATCCTGGATGAGGATCGGAAATTGGTCGGCCGACCCCAATAGTCCGAGCTGATGCAACACCCGCGACAGCCATCCGCTCTGGGCGAAGATCTCATAGACAAAGAATGCGGTCACGACCGACGGAATGGCCAGTGGAGCATAGAGCAGCATGCCGGTCCACCGTCGACCCACTTGCGACCGAAAGACCAGCGTCCCACACAGCGCCAACGATATCGAGGTGACGATCGACAGTATCCCCACATATATACTGTATGCAAAGGATTTCAGCAGATGCAGATCGGTCAGCGCCTCCCGCCAGTGCTGCAGCGTCCAGCCCTCGGAAAGCAGTCCCACCCCTCCCAGGCTGTACAACACCGCATACCCGATACCGGCAAGCAGGGGGACGACGGTCAGCACCGGCCACAATGCCGCTCCTAATCTCTCGGGCGATATATAAGACCGGAATTTACCGGACCACCTGTTGTCGGAAGTCTTCATAGAGTTTAATCATATATTTCGGAGCCAGTTCGCGCAGCGCGTTTTCTCGCAGTCGGGATCGGGCTTTTACGTGGGATAATTCCCCTACTTCGCGAAATTTTTGCTGCCATTCAGTAGAAAGCTTCGACCGCTTCAAGACCGTCCCGTCTCCCCACACCCCCGGTTTCAACTTCTGCAACTGCGCCCCGGGAGATATCATAAAGTTGATTGCCACCATCGCCGCCGCCCGGTGGTTGGAATGTTTGGGGATCCCCAGGTAATGAGAGTTACGGATTGTGCCCGACTCCAGCACGTAACCGCGACTGCTGCGGGGAAATAGTCCCTCGGCTATTTTGTTATCTGTTTCGGCCTCATTGTTGCTCATCGTCATCCAGATTTCCCCGTTCGCATACAGGCGATGCATCTCCGATACGCTCTCGGGAAACGTATTGCCGGACCGCCAGAAGTGGGGTTTCAGGCGATTAATATACTCGAATAGCTGACGGGAATATTTTTTATATACCGCCGGATCAAATGCGCCCTGCAATTTTTCTTCCCCGGCCATCGCGATCATCAGCGACTTTAACAACGTCATTCCCGTAAAGTCGCTGCTTATCGTAAATCGACCGGGATGTGCCTTCACAAACGCTTCCAGCTCGCCGGGGCCGCGCGGTGGATCCTGGATCTTCGTCGTGTCATGGATCATCGTAAACTGCACCGTGCCCCACGGACACTCATAGCCGCGGATCGGTTGCTGAAAATCGTATTTCACAAACGGATCCTGCAAATCAAGATACTCCGCATTCGGGAGCTTGTCCACGAAGGGACCAAAAAGCGCCTCGATGCGCCGCAACTGATAAAACGTCTCCCCGTTGATCCACATCAAATCCATTTCACTCTCGGTCTTCCCCGCCTCCAGCTCCGTTTTCAGAATCGAGACAATCGTATTTCCCTGTCCCCCGGCAATCTGAAGATCAATACCATACCGCTTTTTCAACTCCGGCTTCACATACTCCTGCATGTAATCATTAATATTCTGATCCCCCTTCCACATCATCATCGTCACCGTCTCCCCCCGAGCCCGCTCAACTATCTCATCCCAAGAAAGCATTAATAACTCAGAGGATCCCCCCTTACGATCATTATCACCCCCACAACTTAAAAGCAGGCAACACAGCAGTACCAATAGAAATTTTTTCAACTGACCCATAAAACCAAATTCACCATTCCAGATTTGACAGTTAACTCATCAAAGAATACATCAAAACCACTCCCCAACCTACAAACACGAGCAGAGAACATATTAACAACTCCAAAAAAACCTCGAGCCTCCAACCACCAGCCTCGAGCCCTTCTGAGTACCGCCAATCAACCCAAACACGCCAAAAGGCATCCAAGATTAAAAAAGATACCGCAAGTTAAACTGAAATTGCCTCGGCGGACCTGCATTTTTCTGTCGTATCACCCCGCTGCTCTCGGGACCGGCTTGAATCTGGTTGCTCTGCGTAGCGTTGTTGGCATAGCCGCTCAGGTTGTTGGCGTCGAACACATTAAAGACGTCAGCGCTGAACTCCAACTTCGATCGCGGTCCCACGTCCACCCGGTATTGTACATGCACGTCGAAGGTATTGGCCCAGGGCAGCCGGTCACTGTTGCGTGACGCTCCCGGAACGCGGTCACTGTTGCCCACGTAAGCGTCGGCAAACGAACGTCCGTCACCGTTCAGATCGCGCGTGCCCCATTTTTCGGCATCGGGGACGCGGTTGATCGGTTGACCGCTTTGAATGTTGGCGGCCACGGTGACGGTCAGTCCTTGCAACGGATAGTAAGTATACTGCCCCTCAATAACATGCCGTCGATCGTTGATCGAGGGACCCCATTCGGCTGCAAAATTATTCGCATTCTCGGCCCTGAAATTGATATCCTCGGTGTTGTTTCGACGACTCGACAGCGTGTATGAGAGCCGATAGGAAAAATCGTCGCCGCCCCGTTCTTTTTTCAGGTTGAATGTAGCCGCCCAAAAGCGACTTTCGCCCTTGGTTTCGGTCATAATCACACTGCGCCCGATGCCCCTGAGTGTGTCCCCATCCACCAAACCAACCTGTCCGCCGGGTCCGCTGTAAATCGGCACATCCCGACTGGCATCGGCTTCTTCCCGGGAGCGGACCAGCGACTTGGGATCGCTTGTTTCAGCCAACCGGGGGTCGATCGAATAAGGCGTCGGTGCATTCAAGTCGCGAAGACGATATAAATTATACGAACGACTGTGCATCAGATCCACGTAGAACAGCTTGTCATCCCCCATCTGACGCTGATATCCCACGGAAAACTGATGGGTATAGGGATTGTCGTAGCCGTTCGGATTCAGGATGCGCAGCTCGTTACTGAAAATATTCTCGCGGGTGCCCTGAACTTCCTCCGGCGAGGGACCTTCCAGGTAATCCACATTGGCAAAGTTGGCCGTCAGGTTGCCGTTGAAAGTCACCCGATCCAGGTCGGTATTCTGCGGGAGCTGTCCCATATCCTTCAGGGCCTGCAGCTGTTTTTTGAAATCCTCTGATGTCGTGCTCTGCTGGAGTGCATCGCTATAAACTGAATAAACGATCTTGTCATACACCAATCCGTATCCACCGCGGACCGAACTTCGCGAGGTGAGTTTGTAGTTGAAATTGAATCGCGGCGCCAGGTTGTTGTAATCGCCCCGCTCTGCTCCGCCCCTCGAAAGATTATCGTAGTCATAGCGCAACCCGAGCGTCAGGTTTAACCGACTGCTGACCGAGTACATATCCTCTACAAACACGCTGTAAATATTTTGACGCTTCCCGAACGACCGTGGACGCAACTCTACGTTGTAATTGAGTACATCAGCATTCGACGGGATATCGTCAACACGCAATTCTTTACCGATATTTCGTCCCCTCAGGGTCTGCAACTGTTGTTGATTAAGCTTGACCAGGTAGTTCCCATTCGGATTACCGCCGCCTGTCAACTGGTGATCCGAGCTGATCAAGCTCGCGCCGGCTTTCAGAGTGTGGCTTCCACGATATATCGTTACTTTCTGACGGAACTGAAATGTGTTTTCGAGCTCGTTGAAGACATATCCCGGGTGACCCAGAATGGCGAGGGTGTTTTCCGACGGACCCAGTACCTGTACCTGGGAATGGTCGGGATTGACCGGGTCGGCGTAATTCCAACGAAACCGGGCGTATTGCAGGCTGGTCTCCGAACTGAAACCGGGTTGAGAGTAGATGGTTTTGCCGGCCATATTCAACGCATTGCGCTGCTGGGTATTGGAAGCCGACGGAAACGTCACCCCGCCGGAAAGTCCGCCGCCCTGTCGTTCGATATCCACGAAACTGGAATTCACTCGTAACGAAGAACGCCAGCGGTTGTTCCAGTGGTGATCCAATTTGCCAGACAGATAGGTGAACCGATTTTGTCCCCCGACCGTCTCATTGATTCCGAGTTGAGGAACCCGCAACTGGTTATCTTTCAAGTCCAGGGTATGCTCGACATTGGCGAAAAAGAAGGTTTGGTCGCGCTGAACCGGTCCGCCAACCGCAAAACCGGCCTGGTGACGTTGAAAGCCGGCTTTCACCTGGTTCCCGGACAAGTCCCGCTGGGCGAATTCCGAATCCCCGTCGATGATCGGTCCCGGCCGCGTTACGTAAAACACCTCGCCGTCCCACCGGTTGCTGCCCGACTTGGTGGTGACATTGAAGATGCCGTTACCCGACAGTCCGTATTCGGCTGTATACGTATTGGCCAGCACAGTGACATTTTTAGTGAGTCCAATCGGAACCGGAAATCGGGGCCCGCCGAGGAACTGCTCGTTGTTATCGAGTCCGTCGATCAGGTAATTGGTATACAATGCATTCGCCCCGTTAATACTGATGGGCGGCGCTTCCGGGAAGAAACCGGTCGCCTGCGTCACATTCGGCAGCCGATGCAGCGCCTGGTCGAGTGATCGTCCCTCGACCGGTATTTGCTGCAGCTCCCGGCTATCGAGTTCGGCCGATACCTCCGCATCGATTGTATTAATGCGCGTCACCGGTGCCTGTACCGTGATTTCGGGGAGTTGCAGGGTATCCTTGGGGGCCAATACCAGTAAAATGCTTCGCGTATGGCCCGATTTCAGGTCGATCGGGTCGGTTTCAATAGACTTGTATCGTTCGGTCTCACGAATCATCAAACGGTAACTGCCGGATGTTGACAATCCATGAAAACGTGCTTTTCCCTGCCGGTCCGTCAACTGATCAATTTGCTGTCCAATAGCCGGATTAATCGCCCGGACTTCGACGTTCGACACGGGACGAGCATCCGTCTTTTCAATCACGGTCACCTCCATACTGACCTGGCTTACAGCCGTAACTGCCATCGTACAAAATAATGCCGTTAATACTAAAAACTTGTAGCCCTTTGCAACCATGTATGAATGAAATTTTCTAAATCGCCTGCTATTTATTTACCGGAACGGTAAACACGTCTCCGGTTAAATAGGAACGTTAGTATTTCTGAATGAAAACCCGTGAAGCATTCTTACCTCTCCTTCTCCTCATTGTTCAACTTAAACCAAAACAATGGATACTCTCGTCCAACCGAATAACACCTTAAAAGTAATCGCCCACCAGTTAAGAATCCATCGGACCGGATCAGACCATGGGAAAGCTTAACAAACCATTTGATTTACTTCTCAACACATATGGGGGAAGCTCGAAAAATTCCGGGTGACATAAAGTGAAGAACCATCCCTTTAAGTACCAAAAAAAAATTAAAACACAGTTTATAACATCTATCATGTACAGACCTTAAGAGAATTGTAAAAATATGAATCTCATCTGAATTTAACTCATATTGTGAATAATATTGTCAGTTTTGAAACGTATATCAATGCATACCTCAATAGATACCCCCTATTGAGCGTATGTCTCTCTTGATGAATAGCCAGGGCACCACACCTGATACGTGTGGTGCCTGTTTTATTTTGGACCATGCTAGCGGTTCGTGGGTCATATTGTTCCTTCCTCTATATCCCTTGACAGCCAGGGATAAATATCTCTTTAATCGGGGTAATCACGAAATTATTTTAGAAAGCTATCTGTTGATAAATAGCATCAATTATCCAAAAAGTTAACAAATCATGGGTTCCGTATCGTACCGAAAAGTGGGATCCCGCTGGCATATCCGATTTCGGGAACAGGGGGATGAAAAAGTCAAAACATTTGACGGATCCCTGCCGGAATATGCTATCGAACGCAAATCGCGCTGGTTTAAACAAGAGTGGAAACGGGGATATTTCAATCCCTTCGAAGAAGACGTGGAGGATATTCGTCTGACCACAGCCGTTGACAAATATTGCAGGCGGAAACGGGAAAAAGGGGATTGGAACCGGAAAACGGCCGAAATCAGCCGGGAACGGTTGGGACAAGCCGCCGATTTTATAGGCAAACAGAAAATTCTGTCCACGTTAAGATCAGACGACTTCCAGGAGTGGATCCGGTCGTTGGAAGGATCCCCCTATACCCGGCAAAGTTACCGCTCTACGCTGAACACCTTCCTGAAATGGTGCTACAACAAGCACTATACGTCCCGACTCCTGCAAGTCGCCCTGCCCGAGCGCGACTATGAGCAGATACAATCGATTGACGAATCTGACTACCTTACCCGGCAACAGCTTCGGACCGTCATTGATTATTTCAATACCAATTCCTCCCAAATTTTACCATCGGACCCGCTTCCGGCGGAACTCATCACCGATACCTGGCAGCTCATGTTTTGGCAGCTGTTATCAAAACGGGATATCCTGAACCTCGGTCCTTCAGATATACTGGAGGATGGTACGCGAATTCAACTTAAAACCAAAGAGGGGACTTCAAGTATTCTGCCGCTCGTTCCTCCCGCCCGGAAAATTCTGGACAAATACCAAAAATCATGGGATCATCCGAAAAAGCCTGTCTTCAGCCTGCAGGATATCTCGTCCGTAGAAGCAGCCTTCAAACAAACCATCAAACAATGCCTGAACCGATCCAGACCCGATTTGCGTCAACTGCTGCGGGGCGGCATCATTCACTACTTGAGTCTCGGCAAACCGGTCCAGCACGTAAGCCGCCTGGCCCGACACCAAAACCTGCTGACCACGGTTCGCAAGTACGGCGACTACCTGCCCGACGAGATCGGAAATACGTTTGAACAGCTTTAGGCAAACAGAGTAATTTTGAATTTTGGATTTTGAATTCCAGACGTTAGTTGCGGGCATTCACATTTTCGCAGGCACCGTAGCAACTGTTAATAACTGTAAAACCGGCAATCCACATCAAAGCGGGTGCAA
>CAJXOW010000006.1 GCA_913057825.1 uncultured Balneolaceae bacterium
TCCGATCTAAATACTAAATTTATTCAGCCTTTCTGAAGATATAGAGTTCAGTAATAAAAAAGAGTTTAAAAAGAACCTCGTCGGACGTCGACTGGCTACGGACATCGTGGTAGAAGAAGAGGAAGAAGTCGTGGATGAGGATACCGGCGAAGTCACAGAAGAAGTTCGGCGCAATGTGCTTCTCGAGCGAGATAAAGAACTCGAGGAAGATGATTATGACGTTCTGAAGGAACACAATTACGAAAAACTTGAAGTACAGACGGTCTCTCCGGAAGAATCCGAGCGATCGGTCATAATGAATACCCTGCGCAAGGATACGTCCCACGACGAGGTTACGGCGCTCGGCGAGATTTATCAGCAGATTCGAACAGGTGAAATGCCGGATCCGGAAACGGCGCGATCGGTATTGGAGCGTCTGTTTTTCAGTGATAAAAAGTATGACCTCGGCGAAGTTGGGCGATACCGATTGAATAAACGCCTCCACCTCGACGTCGACATGGAGACCCGCTACCTCACACCGGAGGATATCGTTGCCATTATTAAAGAGGTGATTCGCCTGAAAGATATGAAATCACAGGTGGATGATATTGATCACCTGAGTAATCGTCGGGTTCGTACCGTCGGTGAACAGCTCGGTCAACAGTTCTCGATCGGACTGGCTCGAATGTCGCGTACCATCAAAGAGCGTATGAATTCGCGCGATGCGGAACAACTCACGCCGCAAGATCTGGTCAATGCCCGAACGATATCGAGTGTCATCAATACATTCTTCGGGACCAACCAGCTTTCACAGTTCATGGACCAGACCAATCCGTTGGCAGAATTGACGCACAAGCGACGTATGTCGGCTCTTGGCCCCGGCGGACTTACCCGTGAACGGGCCGGTTTTGAGGTTCGTGATGTTCACTATACGCACTACGGACGTTTGTGTCCGATTGAAACGCCCGAGGGACCCAATATTGGTTTGATTTCCTCGCTCTGTGTGCATGCGAAAGTAAATGATTTTGGATTTATCGAAACGCCGTATCGTAAGGTTGAGGGCGAGCAAGTTACCGACGAGGTCGAGTTTCTGGCGGCCGAGCAGGAAGACGAGACGATCATCGCCCAGGCGAACGCCCCTCTCGATGAAAAATCGCGATTTAAGAGCGAGAATATCTTTTCGCGATTCCGAGACAGCAATGTGGGGCTGGCCAAGCCGGAAGATATTGAGTATATGGATGTCTCGACCAACCAGATTACTTCGCTCGCAGCGGCATTGATTCCCTTTATTGAACACAATGACGCCAACCGGGCGTTGATGGGATCGAACATGCAGCGACAGGCGGTTCCCCTGCTGCGACCTGAATCCCCCATTGTAGGAACCGGTCTTGAACGCCGTGCTGCCAAGGATTCGCGGGCTATCATCACCGCAGAAGGAAAAGGGGAAGTCACTTATGTAAGCGGCGAAGAGATTCGCGTGCGCTATGAGCGGGATGATATCGAGCAGTATTGTTATTTTGACGACGGAGAAAAAACTTACAAACTGAAAAAGTTTGAACGCACAAACCAGGATACCACCGCTAACCAGAAACCGGTGGTGCACGTAGGGGACCAGGTCGAGAAAGGAGATACGCTGGCCGATGGTTGTGCCACTGATGATGGTGAGCTGGCTCTCGGCCGCAACCTGTTGGTTGCCTTTATGCCCTGGCGTGGTTACAACTTTGAGGATGCTATTGTCATTAGTGAACGCATCGTGAAAGATGATGTGTATACCTCGTTGCATATCCAGGAATTTGAACAGCAGGTTCGGGATACGAAACGGGGTGAGGAAGAGTTAACTCGTGAAATTCCGAACGTCAGTGAAGAGGCAACCCGAAATCTTGATGAAAGAGGTATCATCCGAATCGGTGCCAAAGTGGATCCCGGCGATATCCTGGTGGGTAAAATTACACCCAAGGGAGAAACCGATCCCACCCCTGAAGAGAAGCTGCTTCGTGCAATATTCGGTGATAAAGCAGGCGACGTAAAAGACGCTTCGCTGAAAACGCCTCCTGGAGTTAGTGGTACGGTTATCGATACCAAACTGTTTAGCCGCAAACGGGAAGAGGAAGTATCCCGTAAGGAAGAGAAGAAAATGGTTGAGCAGGAAAATGAGCGCCACCAGGAGAAGGTGGATGAGCTCAATGCCCAGTGGGCAGATCAAATGTATCAACTGCTCAAGGATAAAACCTCACCCGGCGTATACGACTTCAACGGAGTGGAGCTTATTCCGAAGGGCGAAAAATACCGTAAATCAGAATTTGAAAAGCTGGATCCGAAACATATTAACGAGGATATCCAGTGGGCCACTGACGATGAACTGGTCAAACTTGTAAAACGTCTCTTCAAAAATTACCGAGAACTTCGACAGGACATTGATACAGAAGCCAAACGGCGTAAATATCAGATTCAGGTCGGAGATGAATTACCGCCTGGAATTATCCAGAAAGCTAAAGTTTATGTAGCGAAGAAACGCAAGATGCAGGTCGGTGACAAAATGGCCGGTCGTCACGGTAACAAGGGGGTTGTTGCCAAAGTCCTACCCGAGGAAGATATGCCGTTCATGAAAGATGGAACCCCGGTAGATATTATGTTAAGTCCGCTGGGCGTACCTTCCCGAATGAACATCGGTCAAATTTATGAGACGATCCTCGGCTGGGCCGGTAAAGAGCTTGGTGTTAAGTTTGCGTCTCCCATCTTCGATGGTGCTTCGTACGAAGATGTGCAGAATAAATTGGAGGAAGCAGGCTTACCGAAAGAGGGTCGTGTAAATCTGTATGATGGACAGACCGGCGAAGCGTTTGACCAGGAAACAACGGTCGGTTATATCTACATGATGAAGCTGAATCACTTGATTCAGGACAAGATGCACGCCCGGTCTATCGGTCCCTATTCGCTGATTACGCAACAACCGCTGGGTGGTAAAGCTCAGTTTGGTGGTCAGCGTCTTGGCGAAATGGAGGTATGGGCGCTTTACGCCTACGGGGCATCCAATATTCTTAAAGAAATGCTCACTGTTAAGAGCGACGACGTCAAAGGTCGTTCGAAAGTTTACGAGGCCATTGTCAAGGGCGAGAATCTGCCTGAAGGCGATGTTCCCGAGTCATTCAAGGTGCTCCTTCGTGAGCTGCAGGGACTCGGTCTTCAAATCAATATTGACCAATAGGTTTTTCAAAGCGACGGTCCGTTGGCAGTGTTCACGCGCTGAAGGTCGGACCGATCGCAGGAAGGTCGGTATAAGACTCAATTTTTATTCTCAATAAAATCCAATTCGGAGGTAGTTCCATTGCCGTCATCTAAAACATTAACCGTTTCGAAGGACTTTGAGAGTATTGGTGTATCATTAGCATCACCGGAAACCATTCTCTCACGTTCACACGGCGAAGTCCTTAATCCCGAAACGATCAACTACCGCACATTTAAACCGGAGAAAGATGGTCTCTTTTGTGAGAAAATCTTTGGACCGGTTAAAGACTGGGAATGTCACTGCGGCAAGTATAAGCGCATCCGGTATAAAGGTATTATATGTGACCGGTGTGGGGTTGAAGTGACCCGAAAAGCTGTACGTCGTGAGCGTATGGGACATATATCCCTTACGGTTCCGGTAGTACACATCTGGTATTTTAAGACCCTTCCCAACAAGATTGCCTATCTGCTTGGATACTCATCCAAGAACCTGGAAAAGATTATCTATTACGAATCTTTCGTCATTATTAATCCCGGATTTGCCCGTGACCTCGGGTATAAGAAAGGAGATATGATTACGGAGGAAGAAAAGTATGATATTCTTGATCAGCTGCCGGAAGAACATGCCGAGTTGAGTGAGGATAATGAGGATAAGTTTCTTGTAAAAGAAGGGGCCGATGCGATTGAACACCTGTTGTCCACGATGGATCTGGACAAAACCGCTTATCGGCTTCGCTATGAGGTACGTAACGAAACTTCGCAGATGCGTAAAAAGAAGAAACTCAAGCGTCTGCAGGTCATCGAATCCTTCCGAGCGGCCAACATGCATACGGAAAACCGTCCGGAATGGATGATTCAACGCGTTATTCCGGTTATTCCGCCTGAATTACGGCCCCTGGTGCCGCTGGAAGGTGGGCGTTTTGCTACATCCGACCTGAACGATCTCTATCGCCGCGTAATTATTCGTAACAATCGCCTGAAGCGATTGATCGATATCAAGGCGCCGGACGTTATTCTGCGGAATGAGAAGCGAATGCTGCAGGAAGCGGTTGATTCACTTTACGATAATTCTCGTAAATCGAATGCCGTACGCAACAACAACCGTCCCCTGAAGTCGCTTAGCGACATGCTGAAAGGCAAGAGCGGTCGATTCCGACAAAATCTGCTCGGTAAACGAGTCGATTATTCGGGCCGTTCCGTGATTGTTGTGGGACCGGACTTGAAAATGCATCAGTGCGGTTTGCCGAAAGAAATGGCAATAGAGTTGTACAAGCCATTTATAATACGGCGTTTAATCGAGCGGGGATATGTAAAAACGGTTAAAAGCGCGAAGAAAGTAGTTGACCGTAAAGATGAAATCGTTTGGGAAGTTCTTGAGAATGTTATTGACGGTCACCCCGTGCTGCTTAACCGGGCACCGACGTTGCACCGCCTTGGTATACAGGCGTATCAGCCGGTATTGATCGAGGACAAGGCTATTCGATTGCACCCGCTGGCTTGTACGGCCTTTAACGCCGACTTTGACGGCGACCAGATGGCCGTCCATGTCCCATTGAGCCATGACGCCATTATGGAAGCATCAGTTCTGATGCTCGGTTCGCACAACCTGTTGAGTCCCGCTAACGGTGGTCCGATTGCCGTTCCTTCCCAGGATATGGTGCTCGGTACCTATTACTTGACCAAGACCAAAGAAGATCAGAAGGGTGAAGGCAAAACATTCAGCTCTACGGACGAGGTATTGACGGCCTATAATCTCGACAAGCTGGATATGCACGCAAAAATCAATTGCCGTGTACCTCTAAAGGAAGATGGCGAGACACGATATGAAGTGGTTCAAACCACTACGGGAAGAGTTGTATTTAATGATATTATCCCCGATGAAATCGGATTCCGTAACAAGGTATTCGATAAAAAAGCCCTTGGTACGCTGATTACCGATATACATAATGCGGTAGGAACAGCTCGAACGGCTGCATTCCTGGACCGTATGAAGAATATCGGTTATGAGATGGCGACTATCGGCGGGCTTTCGTTTAGCCTGGAAGATATTCTTATACCGGAAGCGAAAGAAAAGCTCATTAACGAAACGACCGAAGAGGTCAACGAGATTCAGCAACAGTATGAGATGGGCTTTATTACCGATAATGAACGGTATAATCAGGTTATTGACAAGTGGACCAGCACGACCAACCGGGTGTCTGAAACCTTGTTCAACGGATTGGCCGAAGATCGCAACGGATTTAACCCGGTCTTCATGATGGCCGATTCCGGGGCGCGAGGTTCCAAAGAGCAGATCCGTCAGTTGAGTGGTATGCGAGGACTGATGGCAAAACCACAAAAGAGTTCGCAGCAGCAGGGTAACGAAGTTATTGAGAACCCGATTCTGTCGAGCTTCCGCGAAGGCTTGACCGTACTTGAATACTTTATTTCGACGCACGGGGCCCGCAAAGGACTTGCCGACACGGCGCTGAAGACCGCTGATGCCGGTTACCTGACGCGTCGTCTGGTTGATGTCTCCCAGGATGTCACCATTAGTGAAATGGACTGCGGCACGTTGCGTGGTATCGATATGGAGGCTCTTAAAGATAATGAGGAAGTGATCGAAAGCCTGGAAGATCGTATCCTGGGACGTGTGTCGATGCATGATGTCTATGACCCGATCAGTGATGAATTAATCTGTGAAGCCAATGAGCTGATTGACGAGCAAGTTGCCAAGAAGATTGCCGAAACTTCGCTTGAAAGCGTTGAGATTCGTTCGGTGTTGACTTGTGAATCCGAGGACGGCGTCTGTGCTAAATGCTACGGCCGGGATCTGGCGCGGGGCACGATGGTACAGGTTGGCGAATCGGTTGGCGTGATTGCTGCTCAATCCATTGGTGAGCCCGGCACGCAGCTTACACTGCGAACATTCCACGTGGGTGGAACGGCTTCCCGAATGGAGTCGGAATCACAGCATCAAACCAAATTCGACGGGGAAGTTGAATTTGAAAACATCCGCGTTGTTGAATACGATGACGGAGAGGAACTGCACGATATAGTGTTGAGTCGAGCCGGTGAAATCAAGATTGTTAATGAGGACGGCAAGGTGCTCATGACCTATAACGTGCCCTATGGTTCTGAGCTCATGGTTGAAGAGGGAGATGAAGTGGACAAGGGTCAACCGCTTTGTAAGTGGGACCCTTATAATGCCCTGATTTATGCCGAGATAGATGGTGAAGTTGAGTACAAAGACATCATCGAAGGTATTACCTTTTCGGAAGAGACAGATCAGCAAACGGGTCACCGGGAAAAAGTTGTAACCGAATCGAAAGACAAGTCCCAGGTCCCGACCATCATGGTCAAAGGAGAAAATGACCGGGTCCGGGAACATACGCTTCCGGTGGACACGCACATCGTCGTGGATGACGAACAGGAAGTGCAGGCCGGACAGGTATTAGCCAAGATTCCACGTGAATCGGGAAAGTCAAAAGACATTACTGCCGGTCTGCCGCGAGTGACAGAGTTGTTTGAAGCTCGTTCACCGAGTGAACCGGCTGCGGTCTCCGAAATTGACGGTATCGTCAAAATGGGCGGCCGAAAACGAGGATCCCAGGAAGTAATTGTCGAAAGCAAAGATGGTACCGATAAGAAGACCTATCTGATTTCGCTTTCGAAACATATCCTGGTACAGGAAAATGATTACGTTAAAGCTGGTCAACCGCTTTCCGACGGAACCGTGCCGGCCCAGGACATACTCAACATTCTCGGTCCCTACGCCGTGCAGTCATACCTGGTGAATGAGATCCAGGAGGTTTATCGACTGCAGGGGGTTCAGATCAATGACAAGCACATTGAGGTCATTGTCCGGACTATGATGCAGAAAGTTGAAGTAACGGATCCGGGCGACACGATGTATCTTGAAGGAGACAAAGTGGACCGCTTTGATCTTAATAACAAGAATGACGAGTTGATAGGTAAATTTGTAGTTACCGATCCGGGAGAAAGCGAGCTCAAACAAGGTGCGATTCTCGACCGTCGCGAAGTTCGTGATGTCAATAATCAAATGATTAAAGACGGTAAGGAAGAGATCGAAACCCGCGAAGCTGAACCGGCCATTTCCAAGCCGATACTGCTCGGAATTACCCGTGCGGCATTGTCAACGGAAAGCTGGTTGTCGGCCGCTTCCTTCCAGGAAACTACCAAGGTGCTTACGCAAGCATCCATAGAGGCCAAGAAAGATCATCTGGAAGGCCTCAAGGAAAATGTCGTGGTAGGTCACAAAGTGCCTGCCGGTACGGGGCTGCGTAAGTATGAAGACATCATCGTTGGTTCCAGAACCGATATGAAAGAAGCCGAAGAGGACGAGAAAACGGCTAAAGTCTTCGAAGAACTTGGTGCCGGAGATGGTGAAACTGAAGAAGCATCCGGTGACGGTGAACAAAAAGAATCCGCCAAGGAAAAAGCTGAAGAGGAAGAGGAATCTTCTGAATAAATGAAACAGCTTTAGGCGGAATCGGTAAGCTGAACAATTAAAAAGCCTCCATGAGCGAACATACTCATGGAGGCTTTCTTAATTTTAGTGCGGGATAAACAGTAGAAGTTATGTAAGCATCTTAGGCTTCATCTGATCCGGAATCGTCCGTTTGCCGTTCTTTTCTGGCATCTTCAATAGTGTTGAGCAGATCTTCTGCTTCATGGATCAAATCTTCCGCCCGCTTTTTTGCATCTTCAACCACCAGTTCTCCTTTGCGCTTGGCTTCCGATACTTTATTTTTTTCCCGGCTCAATTGATCGATTAGATCAGATAAGTCGTGTGCATAGGTGTTTAGACGGTAGGAGATGCGATCTCGCGTGGTGCTGCCTTTTTCAGGGGCATACAAAATGGCCAGGGCGGAACCGACAAGGGCACCGGTAAATGCACCGAGTATAAAGTTGGTCGATTTTCTCATAGAGATTGAATGAATTTTAGTAATGATTAGTTATCTGCATTTTCCTCCCTTCCCTAATATAACTATTCTAAGCTAATATTAGTTTACAAAGTTGGAAAATAATATCATTAGCACGCAATTCTCCCACCTGAAGGATAGGTAGTTTATATCCCATTTAATGACATGTAAAATAATTATATATTCCGAACCTTTAAGTTAAATTATTGCTATATTTATATATAATAGTATTAAATATTAAATTAACAAGCTGAGTTGAGTGGTTGGGCCGGGTCGGTAAGACCGATTCTAAAAAACAGTGTGGTTGATGCTGTTTATTTACAGTATGAGGGTCTACTGAGTGGCATTAAAGCAATTAACTATATATTTGAGGGGTATCGATATGAGCCAGCATATTATACAATCCCCCGGCAAATCCAAAAAGGCCAACCTCGATAATTACGATCTTTTCAGAGAAAAATTTCGGTGGGAACAGGTGAGGCATAAGCTGGATGGTCTACCGGGTGGAGGGCTAAATTTAGCTTACGAGGCCGTTGATCGTCATGTTCAACATGGTCATGGAGAAACGATAGCCATTCGATGGTTGGGCAAGAAAGGAGGGCAGATTGATCTTACTTATCAGGATTTGAGCATCCAAAGTAACCGGTTTGCAAATGTACTTGATATGTTGAAGCTTCAGAAAGCCGACCGGATATTTGTACTAACGGGACGTATACCGGAACTTTATATTACGGCTTTAGGAACCTGGAAATACGGGGCGACCTTCTGTCCACTATTCTCGGCGTTTGGCCCGGAACCGGTTTACCAGCGGCTTGATATCGGGGGTGGAAAGGTCATAGTAACAACAAAGGCCTATTACAAAAATAAAGTAAAACCGTCATGGGATAAGCTTCCGAATTTAGAATACGTGATTTTGACCGATGTAGAGGAGAACGTGGATGATCGAATACTATCCTGGAAGTGGTTGATGTCGGATGCTTCGGATAACTATCATATACCGGAGACGGGCGAAGAGGATATGGCAATTTTGCACTTCACCAGTGGAACCACAGGTAAGCCCAAAGGAGCGATACACGTTCATAAAGCTGTTTTTGTTCATTACATGACGGGTAAATATGTGTTGGATATGCATCCCGGCGATATTTATTGGTGCACGGCCGATCCCGGATGGGTAACAGGTACTTCATATGGAATTTTAGCTCCCCTGGTGCACGGTATCACCAACATCATCGATGAAAAAGACTTTGATGCGGAACGCTGGTATACTATTCTGGAAGAGCAAAAAGTAAATATCTGGTACACGGCTCCTACCGCCATTCGAATGTTGATGCGCGTCGGAATTGAGCCGCTGGAACATTATGACTTGTCGAATTTGCGGTTGGTTTACAGTGTTGGCGAACCATTGAATCCCGAAGCGGTTCACTGGGGACGTGATCATCTTGACCTGACGATCAATGATAATTGGTGGCAAACCGAGACGGGGGGTATTATGATTTCGAACTATGCATCTATGCCGGTTAAACCGGGTTCGATGGGTAAGCCCATCCCGGGTATAGAAGCTGCAATCATCAATAAGACGGGTTCGGATAAAGTCGAGATTATTAAAGATTCTGATGTAGTGGGTCAGCTTGCGTTGAAGCCCGGCTGGCCCTCCATGTTCCGGGGGTACCTACATAATGAAGATAGATATAACGCCAGTTTTGTTGATGGTTGGTATGTTTCGGGTGATTTGGCTCGTAAAGATGCGGATGGCTATTTCTGGTTCGTTGGGCGAGCTGATGATATCATCAAAACAGCCGGTCATATGGTCGGGCCGTTTGAAGTAGAAAGTGTATTAATGGAGCATGATGCCGTTGCCGAAGTTGGTGTCATTGGCGTGCCCGATCCTGTCATCGGCGAAATGGTTAAAGCTTTTATCGTCCTTCACGATGGTTTCGAACCAACGGAGGACTTGAAGCTTAGTCTGACAGGGTTGGCTCGTAAAAGGTTGGGATCTGCGGTAGCGCCGAAAGAGATCGAATTTAAGGAGAATCTACCCAAAACACGCAGTGGCAAGGTAATGCGTCGGTTGCTCAAAGCTCGTGAGCTTGGCGAGGATGAAGGCGATACTTCAACATTGGAGAGTGAATCATGACTGCATCCAAAAAAACAAAGACAAACAAAGAAAAGAAACGGACACCCGGGAAGGCCAATGGGTCCATCGACAAAGAACGAGCCAGGGACCTGTATCGGATGATGCTGTTGATCCGAAACTTCGAGAATAAATCGGCCGAACTGTATACCCAGGAAAAAATTCGCGGTTTTCTTCACCTGTATAATGGAGAAGAGGCGGTTGCTGTGGGTACTATACCCCATCTATCAGAGGAGGATAACCTGGTAGGTACTTATCGGGAGCATGCTCACGCTTTAACCCGAGGGATTTCAGCGGGTAGCATAATGGCTGAAATGTATGGTAAACAGGAGGGGTGCAGTCGCGGTCGGGGTGGATCAATGCATCTGTTTGATAAAAAAACCAATTTCTATGGCGGCAATGCGATTGTGGGGGGAGGATTTCCGTTAGCGGTTGGGTTGGCCTTGGGGGATGTCATGCAGGGCAAAGATAATATCACCTGTTGCTTTTTTGGCGAGGGAGCGGTTGCCGAAGGTGAATTCCACGAATCGATGAATCTTGCCTCGCTTTGGAAGCTGCCGTTGATTTTTATTTGTGAGAATAATCTTTATGCAATGGGTACAGCATTAGGTCGGTCAGAGGCGGTGACGGACATTTCCCGTAAGCTTGACAGTTATAATATCAAGGCGGATTGGGTGGATGGGATGGATGTATTGGCCGTTGACAAGGCTATGACCGAAGCCGTCAAATATGTTCGCGAGTTCAGGAAACCGTATTTTCTGGAAGCTCGTACCTATCGTTTCCGTGCACATTCGATGTTCGATGCCGAGCTGTACCGCGAGAAAAAGGAAGTGGAAGAATGGAAGAAAAAAGATCCATTGGTCCTGTTCTACAAAAGAATGAAGAAGCAGGGATTGTTGACGGAAAAGGACAAGGAAAAGATTGCCATGGAAGTAGATATGATTGTCAAAGAGGCCGTTGAATTTGCAGAACAGGGTACCTGGGAACCTGTAGAAGATCTAACCCGATTTGTTTACTCCGAGCCGGAAGAGGGAGAATAAAAATGGAAGCAAAAGTCAAGACTACGTCAACTACTTACAGAGGTGCGGTTCGTCAGGCCATTCGTCAGGCGTTATTGGACGATGAGCGTGTTTTTATAATGGGCGAGGATGTGGGGATGTACGGGGGGTGTTTTGCTGTCACGAAGGGATTAATCGATGAGTTTGGCCCTGATCGTGTTCGGGATACGCCTTTGTCGGAATCTTCTTTTGTTGGTGCCGGTATCGGAGCGGCCTTAACGGGCATGCGTCCCATCGTGGAAATCATGACAGTGAATTTCAGCATGTTGGCTCTCGACCAGATTTTGAATACGGCAGCGACTCTGCTTCATATGTCGGGCGGGCAGTTTAACGTTCCGCTGGTTATTCGTACGACCAGCGGCGGCGGAAAACAACTGGCTGCACAGCATTCTCATGCCCTGGAAGGATGGTATGCGCATATTCCCGGCATTAAGGTACTATCGCCGGCTACCATGGAAGATGCTTACGGAATGTTGAAACCTGCTCTAGAGGATCCAGATCCTGTATTTATTTTCGAGAACTCATTGCTTTATAATTCGACCGGTGAGTTGCTCTCACACCCGGAATCCGTTGATATCGATAAAGCCAAAATAAGACGTGAGGGCAGGGATATTACCATTATTACTTACAGCATCAGTCTGTTAAAGTCATTGGAAGCCGCAAAAGAATTGGCTAAAGAAGGAATTGAGGTGGAAGTTATTGATTTGCGTACCCTGCGTCCTCTTGACGACGATACTTATCTCCAGTCGATAGCTAAAACGCACCGGGCTCTGATTGTTGATGAAGGATGGCGATCGGGTAGTATATCGTCCGAGATAGCTACGCGTATTATGGAAAATGCGTTTTATGAGTTGGATTGGCCGGTGCAACGAATCTGCCGGGAAGAAGTTCCCATTCCATATGCTAAGCACCTGGAGGAAGCGGCATTGCCACAAACCAAACAAATTATCGAGAAGGTTAAAGAAATGGTGAACGCTCATGGTTGAATTCAAGATGCCCAGTCTCGGGGCTGATATGAAGGCGGGGACCCTGATTGAGTGGCGAGTTGGTGAAGGTGATTATGTTGAGAAGGGGGATGTGATAGCCGAGGTCGAGACCGAAAAGGGAGCTATTGAAATCGAGGTATTCGAGGAGGGACAAGTAACAAAACTGATATCAAAACCGGGGGAATCTCTTCCCGTGGGAACGGTGATGGCGGTGATCGGTTCTGGTGTGGACAGCGAAGCGGAGGCTATATCTAAAAGGGACCGAGAGACGGTGGTAGCCGCTGATGGGGTGAAAACCGAGCATAAAGGGAATGGATACAAAACTGCCGAAACCGAAGATATCCCCAAACGCAGGGTGCGATCTTCACCGTTAGCTCGACGTCTGGCCGAGGAATATGGAATTGATATCAGCGAAGTGCAGGGCTCGGGTCCCAATCAGGCCGTTCAAAAAGCGGACGTGGAGCGCGTTTACCGGGAACGAATGAAAGAGAGAGAAGAAGCCAAAAAAGAAGCTGACAAAGATAGAGAAGAAGAGAAATATGCAGAAAAAGCGGCGCCTGCCGGGCAACAAGTAGACGAGAAAAAAGATAGCATGCGTCATGCTATCGCGGCTGCTATGAGTCGGTCGAATCGAGAGATCCCCCACTACTATTTGCAAAAACAGATCAATTTTGAAAGGGCTCAGCAGTGGTTGATTGAGGAGAATAAACGTCGATCGGTGCAGGATCGTCTATTACAGCCGGTATTGCTGGTAAAAGCAGTTGCCCAAGCATTAACGGATGTACCTGCCTTGAATGGTTTCTGGATCAATGATCGATACCAACCCGGTGAATCCATTCATATCGGTTTTGCCATCTCTCTTAGAACCGGCGGACTTGTTATTCCAGCTATTCACGATGCAGATTTGAAATCGATCGATGAAATCATGCAAAGTATGAAGGATCTCAGCGATCGTGCACGTACCGGTAAACTAAGGAGTTCAGAGCTTACAGATGCCACCATTACCATTACCAACCTCGGAGATCGAGGCGTCGACCTGGTACATGGGGTAATTTATCCCCCGCAACTTGCCCTCGTTGGTTTTGGCAGAGTTGAAGAAAGGCCCTGGGCTGAGAATGGAATGCTGGGCATTAAGCCTATTTTGACGACTACGTTGGCAGCTGACCACCGGGCCACGGATGGTCGACAGGGGGCGCAATTTCTTGAAAAACTTAATCAATATCTCCAGGAGGTTGAATTGCTATGAACGAATCTGAAATCAGACAAGTGGTAGTGGGTATCTTCTCAAAAATTGCGCCTGAAATAGATTATGACGAGATTGATGCCGAGGAGGATTTGCGTGATGAGATCGACATCGATTCCATGGACTTTCTGAACTTCATCGTTGCGTTGAATGAAAAAATCGGAATCGATATTCCCGAGAAGGACTATGGGAAGCTCGTATCCCTGAACGATATCCTTGAATATGTAAAAGCAAATGCGCCTGCTAAACCAGTCTAGCCCGAATTACTCACCATGAAATTCGGTCTGGTGCTTTGTCCTATTCATTGAGATGACCTTTCAATGCCTGTCGACGTTTTTTGGAGATACTGATGACCACGCTCGGAACTACGAATAGCGTTAAAATGGTGGCGAATATCAATCCGCCAATGACGGCGCGAGCAAGCGGGGCCCAGGTTTCGGCGCCAGCACCCATTTCCAGTGAAAGGGGAACCATGGAACATATGGTCGTTAATGCGGTTAGCAGAATCGGACGCATACGTCGCCGACAGGCTTCGATAAAGTTATTGTAATAGCTGTCGGAGGCCTTGTTGTCGCGCGTGTAGAGATGGATGTAGTCGACCAGCACGATACCGTTGTTTACCACGATGCCAACCAGCATCAGGATGCCGATATAGGCAGTGACGTACATATTGGTCCCCGTAATCCACAGTGCTACCAGTGCACCGAAGAAGGCGAGGGGGATGGTCAGCCAGATAACAAACGGATCCCGGAAGTTTTCAAAGAGGGATGCCATAACCATATATGTGAGCAAAAGGGCGAAAATGAGAACCCATTGTATTTCCTGTTCACTGCGCGCCATTCGCCGTGTGCCCCCGGTAAATTCATAGCGATAACCCGGAGGCATGATAACCTGGTCCTTGATAAAGCTTATCATTTTTTCCCGGTAATCTTCCGCATTACTTTCAGTATGAATATTTATATCCAGTATTGTTTCTCGATCTCTTCTTTCGTAGCGGTTAATACCCTGGAACAGTTCAAATGTTCCGAGAGCGGATACGGGAATACGTTGTCCGCCGGTTTCAAGGACATGAAGATTTAACAGTTTTTCTCGCGAGTCGATGACTTCTTTCTGTGTTCGAACTTCGATCGGAATTTCACGTCCCTCAACGTAATAATATCCCGCCCGGCTGCCTCGCATTTGGGTTTGCAGTGCTTGTGCGACATTCGAGAGATTGCCACCGGCTTTGTTAATACTTATGCGATCGACTTTATAGTGTAATTCCGGTACAGGATCGGAGCGACCGGTATTCACCGAAATAACGTTGGTATCTGTTTCGGCTACGCGTGTTATCTTGTCGGCCATGGCTTGCAGTACATCCACTTCGGGTCCTATAAGGGTAAATCGAATGCGATTCCCAAACTGCCCGAAGCCGCCCCGACCGCGGCGACGGCCGCCCACATCTATCTCAATCCCGGGTCGTTCAAGCATGCGTTTGACATCTCTCGAAATTTCGGTGGTATTTTTTTCCCGTTTTTCGATATCGACCAGCTTAACCGTTATTTCGCCCGTATTGCTTTCGGTGCGGAACCCGCTTTGGCCGATTTCAGTGACGATGGTCTCGACGACATCCATTTCGAGCAGACGTTGACTGTATTCCCGAAGTACTTCTGCTGTTTTTACCAGTTTGGTGCCGGGAGGCAGTTCGACTTCCACATCAAATTCCCCATCGTCGCTCTCCGGGAAGAATCCCCCGGGAAGTTGCTGATAGACGTAATAGGTACCTCCGACAATCATGGCAACGAACAGGAGGACAATCCACCTTCGCTGCAGGGTCCACTTCAAACCTGCTATATAAAGATTTTCAAGCCGATGTAACGCCCTGAACGTCAGGCTGTGTTTTTCAAACTCTTGTGAGCTCATGAACATGACGGCCAGCACGGGAAGCAGCAGGATGGAAACAAGAAAGGAGATGGCAATAGCCATACAGATGGTTAAAGCGAAATCCCGAAATACCTGTCCGGCCACTCCCGAGATAGATACAATGGGCAAAAACACGGCGATGGTGGTCAGTGTACTACCGAGCAGGGCCCCGATGACTTCGTTGGTGCCGTTGAGCGCGGCATTATATTTCGATTGACCTTTCTCGAGTTTTCCGGCGATGCTTTCTGAAACTACAATGGCATTATCAACCAGCAACCCGACCGCCAGGGCAATAGCCGTTATAGAGAAAATATTGAGGGTTAAATCTGCAAAGTACATGGCACCGAAAGTAGCCGTAACGGAGACGGGAATGGCTGAAGCCACGATTAGTGATATGCGCCACCCTCCCATGAACAGCAGAAGAATCATGATAACGACTACAAGGGCTATCAGGGCCGTTTGGGATAAATTGTTAATAGAGTTTTCAATGTTTTCACCTTCACTGGTCAGTACCTGTATGTTGACTCCCGGCGGCATCTGTTGTTCGATTTCACCGAGGGTTCGGGTAACGGACTGAACCGCATCAAGGGTATTGGCGTCTGATTGCTTAAAAATTTCGATCGTGACACTGTTGTTGCCGTTGACTTCCACCAGCGTTTGTATATCCTCAAAACCGTCTTCAACGCTTGCTACGTCGTCGATATGGATGGCGATGTCCTCGTCGGTGGTTTTGATTACGGTCTGTCGAATTTCATCGACATTGGTATATATCGATTGAGCACGAACGCTGTAACTCTGTCGGTCGGTCGTAACCTGCCCGATAGCTTTACGTACATTATTCTGGCGCAAGGCGCTCATGATTTCGCCAGGTTGAAGATTGTGCTGCGCCATACTCTGCTGATCGATATTGACGAATATCTTTCGATTGAGTCCTCCCCTGGTTTCGGCCGACGCTATACCGGGCAGTCGTTCCAGTTGCTGTTCAATGCGTTGCGTGGCCAGGTTACGCAGTTCTTCCAGCCCCTTTCCTTCCCCTTCGACACTCAGGTGCATAATGGGGCGGGACTCGGGGTCAAACTGAAAAATGACCGGTTCGGTTGCTTCATTCGGAAGGTCGGTGCGTATGCGATCTATTGCTTTGCGTACCTTAAGTTCCGTACGTCGGATATCTGTCCCTTCCTGGAGCTCAAGGATGATGAAGGTACCGCCCTTGCGTACATGAGCTTCCATTTCTTCGATACCGTTGATAGAAGATACGGCCCCTTCGAGCGGTTCAACCAGCAATTCCTGGATCTCCTCCGCTGCAACATTGTTATAGTTGGTGGAAACAGCCAGCACCGGGATATTGACGGAAGGGAACAACGTGATCTTGAGACGGGAAAGGGAAAACAGACCAAACCCGAGGATCAGAATGGTCATCATAATGACCGTTATGGGTCGTCTCAGTATGCGTCCGGCTACGGTGAAAGATTTCATAACACGCGTTGATTATTCGAATAAATGAGTATTAGGATGCATCATCGTTTTCCCGGGCATAAGCCAATGGGTCCTCTTTACGGATGGTATCCATTCCAAGTTTATGCTGCAGTTTATTTAAAAGATTGTACATGCAAGGTACAACAAATAGCATCAAAAGAGTTGACATGGTTAGTCCTCCAATGACGGTACGAGCCATCGGGCTCCAGGTTTCGGAACCCGAACCCAGTTCAAGGGCCAGCGGCACCATCGAGAGAATAGTGGTAAAGGCGGTCATCAAAATAGGACGCAGACGCCGGGTCGCTCCCTGGACAATGGCGTCATGTCGAGTTTTGTGTCGTATTTGAAGGATCTTGATGTAATCGATCATGACGATACCGTTGTTGACCACAATCCCGGACAACAGGATCAGTCCCACCATCGAGGTAACACTGATGGGCGTTTGAGTGATCCAGAGAATGAGGAGTACGCCGGTAAGAGCCAGCGGAATGGTGAAAATGATAATAAACGGCTCGGTCAGGCTTTCAAACTGGGAAGCCATCACCATGTAGGTTAGAATGGCCGCTATCACAAACGCTATAATCAGGTAATAGAATGATTGTTGCTGCTCTTCGGCGGTTCCTCCCAATTCATATCGGTATCCCTCGGGCCACTGAATCTGTTCCATCTTTTGGCTGACTCTCTTCGAGGCCGATCGCAAGTCAATACCAGCCAGATCTGCCTGGATTTCAGTAACACGCTGTTGATTGATACGCGTAATACGGGTCGGTCCCTGGAATCGTTCAATCCGGGCCAGGTTGCTGAGGGGCATCCAGGTATCCTGGGGAGTTTTAATTTGGATATCCTTAATAGCTGCAGAATGTGCAAGTTGTCTTCTTTCAAGTTGTACCACGACTTCATGCTCCACCCCCTGGTCTACAAAATGAGTAGCTATATTACCCTGCACGGCATTGCTGAGTGCAGTGGCTACCTGGTTCGTGTTGAGTCCGACCCGGGAGATGCGTTCACGATCCATCGTAACCCTGAGCTCAGGTCGTCCCTGGTCGGCCGTGGTAAAGATGTTGTTTATCCCTTCCATATCCCGCAGGTGCTGTTTAACCTTTCCGGCCAGCAGCTTTTTTTGCTGCTGATCGTATCCGAAGATCTGGACAATTAACCCGCTTTCGCCTTCTGGATTAAGGGGATCGTCTACGACCTCTTTGATTTCAGCTCCCGGAACCACATCAAGCCGGTCCAGCAGCAGATCGGTTATTTCAAACTGAGACCGTTTTCGCTCGGAGGTGGGTACAAGTTCGATGCGAACCGTTCCCTGGTACCCTCCGGGGCGATCCGCTCCTTCAATGCCTTCTTTATCTCCAAAGTCAGAAACAATCAATCGAGCCTCGGGGACTTCCTCTTCGATAATTCGCTCAACGTGTTTGAAGGTACGTTCCAGTTCAAATAAGTTAACGCCCGGCTCCCGCTGTACTTCAAGGATGATGCGATTTTGGTCAACCTGGGGGAAGAACTCGCCTCCGAGAAAGTTATACAGGGGCAGAGAAAGTAGAAATAGAACCAATGTGCCGGTGACGACCATGCCACTTCGATGCAGGAGTTGATCAAGACGACGTTTGTACGAAGATTCCAGGCGGTTGATAAATCGGGTCAGGGTAGGTTTGATTGATTTGCTTGCGTACCGCCCGACATAGCTGAACAAGTGGTAAAAGATCCAGAAGAAGGGATACAATACCCCGGCAACGATCAGGAGCGGCAAGCCGGCAATCCTTTTCCATATATTCTGCTTACTCCATTTTAAAATGCGCCGCATCATAAAGCCCGGTCCTCCTTTCCCTTCCCGTGCGGTGTCACTAAACACCTGGGAACTCATAAGCGGTATTAATGAGAGGGCGACAATAGAGGAGATGGAGAGTGCGAATGACAGGGTCAATGCCAGGTCTCTGAATAGAAAACCGGCAATGCCGGGGACAAATAATACGGGCAGGAAGACCACGAGGGTGGTGAGGGTTGATACTACTACCGGTACGGCTACTTCCTGGGCACCCCAGACAGCCGACTTCTCCACGTCTGTCTGCTCTTCCCTGAAGCTGAATATGTTTTCAAGGACTACGACTGCATCGTCTACCACCATGCCAACGGCAAGGGCTAGACCGGATAAAGAAATGATGTTGAGGCTGACATTGGCCCAATCCATGATGCTGAAGGTGGCGATGATGGATATGGGAATTGAAACGGCAATGATCAACGAAGAACGACCGCTTCGGAGGAAGAACAAGAGTACAATCACCACCATGATGATCGCCTGAAGGCCGGTCATGAACAAATTGTTGATCGCCAGATTAATGAAATCAGCTTTGTTCGACAGGACCTCGATCTTGACGTCTTCAGGGAGGGTTTTGCGAATAGGATCCAGGGCCGCGATGGCTGCTTCGGCGGCTGATACCACGTTGGTATTGCTTTGCCGGTATAAATTCAGGATGACTCCGTCTTTACCGTCTACATGCACGCCCCCAATCGGTTGCGCTATATCGTCCTGTACTTCAGCGATGCTGCTGAGTCTGACAGGTTGGCCGTCTCGTACTGCGACAATCGTTTTTTTGATCTCTTCGACCGTTGAAAGATCACCGATGGTACGGAGCGAATAAACCTTGTTTCCTTCAATTAATTCGCCGGCCGGGATTTTGACGTTGGCTTGTTGCAGCTTGGAGGAAATGGTGGCCAGATCAATGTTATAAGCGCGCATCTGCCGGTTGTCGAGCTCGATGTTGATTTGTCGTTCGTAGCCGCCGGCCGTTTCCGTGGAGGCAATGCCCTGTACTCGTTCCAGTTTTTCCTCGATCTGCCGCGTCGCGAACGTATGCAGTTCACGCGGGCTTCTTGTGTCGGATGTCAGCGTTAAGACGACAATGGGTTCCTGGTTGGGATCGTAGGAGTAGACAATAGGCTGCTCCGCCTCATCCGGTATTTGTCGCCGCACAAAATCCAGCTGCTTTCGAACGTCCGATTCGGCTTGATAAAGATCCGTCCCCCACTGAAAATGCAACTTTACGACGGATGCCCCCTGGGTGGATTGAGAACGAATGCGCTTGAGTCCGCTGATGCTGCCAACCTGCTCTTCAATCGGCCGGGTGACAAGCGTTTCAATATCCTCGGGAGCTACACCTTCGTAGGTAGTATAGACTGTAATAGTGGGAAAGGAGACATCGGGATAGAGGTCCAGGTTCAGGTTGGACAGGCCAAAAAGCCCGAAACCAATCACAATAAGGCTGACCATTAAAAAGGTTACCGGTCGTTTAACCGCAAGACTTGATAATTTCTTCATGGTTTATTGACGCTTGGATCTGCTTCCGGAGGTGCGATTTTTCGACAAGGTGGAATCCGAAGTGAGACTGCTGGGGGGTTCTTCCAATTGTTCGGGGGAGACGACCTTGACTTTGCGGCCATCCGTAAGATTGTTTTGCCCGGTTATGACGATTTCCTCACTTCCGGTCAGCCCGTTCGATATTTCAACTTGACTACCCTGGTCGATACCCAGCTCAACCGAACGTTTTTTGGCGACACTATCGCCCTCGACCACAAATACTGAATAGGTTCTTCGCAGTTCAATAGAATTACTTTCAGGCTCGATAAATGTTTCCACATTCTCGATAAGAGCCCCACGAGGTATCACCGGCACCTGCTCCCGCGTCTCGACGGTGATGGCGGCCTCAACCAGCGCTCCCTGGTGAATGGTAGGCCCACGACTGGTTAAGCTTATGACCACTTCTCCGAGCCCTGTAGTGGGATCTACGCGAGGACTTTTGCGGGAAACACGTCCCATTGCTGAATAGCCGGGACCGTTGGATGAACTAAGTTGGACTTCCTGGCCTATGTTAACTTGCTCCCACTCATGCATCGGAAGATGCACACGGGTTTCAAGACCTGTAAGATTTGCCAGTTCAAACATAGTCTGTCCGCTGGAAGCGACGTCGCCCTCGGCCACATTTCGACTTAGCACCACTCCATATACCGGTGACTTCACCTCGGTATTGTTTAAATTTTCCAGGCTTTGTTCGAGGGCCGATTGGGCAGACTGAAACTGAGCTTTGCTGCTTTGATAGTTGGATTGTGCCGTTTCGAATTCGGCATCGCTGATCAGATCCTGTTCATACAGCTTTTTTTGTCGGAAAAACTCGATGCTGTCGCGCAGCATAACGGACTTGCGTTGTTCGAGTTGAGAACGGTTTTGTCGTACCTGTTGGCGATAAGTATCATCATGGATTTTGGCCAGGATTTGATCCTGCTGGACAGTATCCCCGAGGTCAACATAAATATCGGTCACCCGGTTGTTCACTTGCGGGCTAATAGTGACTATATCCTGTGCCGAGACGTTTCCATAGGATTTGACCTGTTTTCGGATTGTTTTTTGTTCCACTTCGTAGGTCTCAACACTGGTACGGTTATCGCGGTTATTCCCCGGTGGACCCATTCGCCCATTGCGAGGTCCATTGTCTCCCGAACCGCAGGCTTGCAGAATGAGTAAAGCAGGCAGCAGCAGTAGAAGCTGTTTAGGTGAGGTAAATAGTTGTGATAAGTGGTTATTCTTACTGATTAATAGCATAAAAGTAATAGTTTGCAAGTTTGACCGGCAGTTTCAGTAATGATCGGTCGGCGGTTATTTTTATTTGCACTGAAGTACATCCGGATACAAACATGTACATGATTAATAGCTAAGTGATTTCTGTAGTTCTTCCAGGGTGATATCATCGTTCAGTTCCCCGATATAGTAATTCAACAGTTCTTTTTGGAAGAGATAGTTATAGACCGCCTGAATCCGATTCGATTGCGCTTGAACATAGTTGGCATTTGCTTGATTTAGTTCAATGAAGGAAGCACTGCCGACATTGTAGCGTTCTTGCTGGGTGCAATAGGCCAGTTCGGCTGCCCGAAGTGCCTCACGAGTGCTTTCCAGTCGTTGTATAATCGATTCATAGTTATTATAAGCCTGGGTAACTTCCTGTACGACCTGCATCTCCAGGTTATCCAGTTGCAGACGGGCATTTTTATAGGAGATTTTTTGCTGCTGTATCTGGGAACTGATGTTGTAATTGCTGAAAATCGGAATGTTGACATTGAAACCAAGCGACCGGTTAATATTGAGATCGAAAAACTGGTCCGAGAAATCGACCGCGGTACCGCGCAGACCACGTTGCCGGTCGTTATAACTCGATCGGATTGAAGTGCTAAGGCTTATCGAGGGATATCGGTTGGCCTGGGAAACCTCCACCTGGTGTTGGTTGGCAGTGACCTGGTATTTTTGTCGCTGAAGATCATCCCGGTTATTGATGGCTGCATCGATCAGTTGTTGAAGACTATACGACTTGGGAGTAATACGTGTAGAGTCGATTGAAATGTCAGGTTCTACGAAGTCGTATCTCCCTTCGGGACTTAGTTGCATCTGCCGTAATAATTGAATACGGCTCATTTTGACCGAATTTTGAGTATTGGTCACCGCCAGTTTGTTGTTGGCGACGGTCGACTGTTGATTGTAGAGGTCCGCTTTGGGAAGCGCGCCCAGATTTACCTGTTCCTTGATTTTTTTAAGGCGGTCTTGGGAGATCTCCAGGTTTTGCTGATCAATACGGAGCAGTTGTTTGTTCAACAGCAGATCCAGGTATCGGGAAGCTGTTTCAAAGATGACCGTTTCCCGGATGCGATCGACATTTTGCTGCTGAGCCTGGGCGTTATATTGGCTGCTCTTCAGAGAATTGTAGTTCTGAAAACCGGAAAACAGATTCACACTTGCATTGGCCCCGCCGCTCACTCCATTCGTGGTTGCGTCCACAATATTACCCGTGTTTTCGTTAAACTGCCGTCCGATTCGCTGCGAACCGCCGAAGCTGGCACTCAGCGAGGGTAGGTAGTCGGCCTTGGCACTTTGAACCTGCATTTGGGCCGCACTTTCATTGTTTTCAGCCTGTTTCAGGGAATAATTGTTATCAAGGGCAATGTCGATGGCGTTCCTTAAACTGATGCGCCGTGTATCCTGGGCTGTAGATGATTGCGCGTATGTCAGGGAAGTGAGGAAGAGAAGAATGAATATGTAAATTCGTTTCATATCAGGATGAATTTTCTGCGACTCGCATGTAACTGCTCCCTGCAAGGATCAAAGCGAGTATTAATGGTACAATTTATTGGTACGATACGATAAATCAGCTATGATGTTGCAATATTTATTAAAAGTAAAAAATTGGTAAACGATTAGAGCAGTACTTCTTTTATTCAAAGTAAGCTTAGGAGTTATTTTGTTAAATTTGAAATAAATGAGATAAAAGGGAGTCTGCGGGGGATGAACCGTAATTATCGTTGGATCAATTTGACATGACCGGTAATTCGGCTTTGTAAATCGGGCTGAACGGCTACAGAATAGTTTTTCATATCCTCGTCTAATTTCCACTTGAACCCGTTCAACGATGATGAAACGAACCATTTAACGGGTTCATCCACGGCAGGTGCCATCATCAAGTTATATCCTCAAAGTTTTTAGGTCTCATTAATGTCCTTGTGAATAAGCATCTTGTCGCGGCATTATTGTTGTTAATCGAAGAAATTAGGAAAAATTTACAACAGATAATACCCTTAATTATAAAGTCGCTCTTGTAATATCTCGATTTTAGCTAAAAACAAAATGTATACCAAACAAAAAGTAAAACGCATTTTGCTGAACGAGGTTAGCATCTTTATCTATCTCTGGCTGGTCTTGTTTCTGTTTACGTTAATATTCGGCAGGGGACGCAACCAGTTTGTGATGAGTGCTATTCATTTGGCGTTTACGTTGAACTCGGTGGCCATGACCACCTTGAATAATTTTGTGTTAATGCCCCGGTTTTTGATTAAGGGGAGATATGTGACCTATTTTTCGCTTGCGGTATTGTTGATTGTTTGTTTTGGGATATCGGAAGAGTTTTTGATCGAACCACTGCTTATGGATTCGGCCCGGGGAGGCGCCTCATTGAGGGGGCTGAGCTTTGCTGCTTTTAAATCACTATTCATCGTATCCCTTTTTAGTGCCTACAAACTGATATGGGATTACCAACAGAAACAGCAGCGACTTGAACAATTGGAGCGGGAAAAAGTCGAGAGTGAGTTAAAGTTTTTAAAGTCACAAATTAGTCCGCATGTGCTGCTGAATAATCTGAATAATATCTATTCCTATGCCCTGGACCAATCGGAGAAAACGCCTGAGATGATCATTCGTCTATCGGAACTGATGCGTTATATGCTGTATGAGGCACGGGAGAAATGGGTTCCGTTGGAGAAAGAGATCGACTATCTTGCGGATTTTATTGAACTCCAGAAAATTCGGCTGGAAGATCGCGGCGAAATTGATTTTGAGGTGGAGGGATCACTGGATAACCATCGTATTGCTCCTCTGCTTCTGGTGGCATTCGTGGAAAACAGTTTTAAACACGGGATGGGAGTGCCTGACGATAAAGTTTATATACGCATAAGTGTGCAAGTTGCGGAGGGGGAGTTGCGTTTTTATACTGAGAACAGTCGGGATCCCGATGTGGACGAACAAATGATTGAACTTGATAGTGAAAGGGGCATCGGGCTGACCAATGTAAAGAAAAGGTTGGAGTTGCTTTATCCCGACCGACACGAATTGCGGCTGGATCATGACCAATCGCGTTTTTATGTATATTTGACGATACAACTTCAGTAATCAATTTAAAATGGCCATTCGGTGTCTTATTGTTGATGATGAACCACCTGCCCAGCGAATATTGGAGCGTTATATAGGGGATATCCCCCATATGGAAATGGTTGGCAAGGTGACGCACCCTTCAGAGGCTTTGCATGTATTGCAGTCCGAGGAGGTCGATTTGATATTTCTGGATATTAACTTGCCGCAGTTGTCCGGGTTGGAATTTTTGAAGACCGTAGATCGGCTTCCGGAAATTATTATCACCACCGCTTATCCTGAATATGCACTCGATGGATTTGAATTGAATGTCCTCGATTACCTGGTTAAACCCATTTCATTTGACCGGTTTATGAAAGCGGTCTCCCGGATTCCCGGGGATGAAGGACGGGGTGAACAGATCCATGCCCAAAACGAGGATAGTGAAGCATCGAATAAGCGTTTAAGCTTTACGTTTATCAAATCGGACGGAGCAATTTATCGTGTTGATTACGAAAAAATTCTCTATATCGAATCAGATGGAGATTATGTGAATATTTATTTGGAGGATGGACATTATTATCTGCGGCAGACTTTGAAATATTGGCATGACCTGTTGCCCGAAAAAGATTTTTTCCGTGTGCACAAGTCGTTTATCGTGAATCTTTCCAAAATTAATGAAATTGTCGGGAACCGGATCAAAATGGGCGATGAAGTGATACCGATCGGCCGCAATTACAAATCGGATTTTTTGGATCGAATTGATGAATTAATGTGACTTTAAAATGATAGCGACCAAAAAATTTCTTACCTTTCTGCCAGTCAGTCGGATGTGCATAAATCAACCCCTAACCAAAAACGGTAAAACATGAAATTTTTTATAGACACGGCTTCATTGGATGAAATTCAGGAAGCTCATGATCTAGGCGTGCTGGATGGAGTTACGACCAACCCGACCCTCTGTTACCGGGAAGGCGTAGAGGATTTTGAAGGTCACATTGCCAAAATATGTGACATTGTTGATGGTGATGTGTCTGCCGAAGTTATCGGTACCGAATATGAAGATATCGTGGCGGAAGCCCGTAATCTTGTTAAAATCGCTGACAATGTAGTCGTTAAGGTACCGTTGATCAAAGACGGTATTAAGGCTATCAAGACGTTGTCGAACGAAGGTATTCGCATCAATTGCACCTTGTGCTTTTCTCCCACGCAGGCCCTGATTGCGGCCAAGGCAGGTGCGACGTATATATCTCCGTTTATCGGTAGGGTGGACGACATATCCACCGACGGGATGCAGCTGATTGAGGATATTGTGCAGATTTACGATAATTATGATCTGGATACGGAAATTCTGGCGGCCAGTATTCGCCATCCCCATCATGTTTTGGATGCCGCGCGACTGGGTGCCGATGTGGCCACGATGCCGTTTGAAGTTATTGAAAAACTGCTGGAGCATCCGCTGACCGACCGCGGACTGGAGCGCTTCTTGAACGATTGGGATCAATTGCAGGAAAACCTGAAAGCTGCAGAATAGCGGTTTTTAAGCCTCTTTTTCATTATCCAGCTGCTTCACAAACCCTTGATGCCCTTTCTTTTTTAGGCGCTTAAGTCGTTTTGCAGCAGATTTCCAGTTATTAAATTCACCAAAGTAAATGCGGTACACCGTATTTCCCTTTATCTGGACTTCCTCGATCCTGCTGCCTTTGATGTCCTCGCTTTTCTTGCGGGCACTGGAGCGATCTGCATAAGCTCCCAACTGGATCGTGTAAGTGGGATGTTTATTCGGTAGATTCTTACTCTTGATATTATTGCCTTTATCCAGGATGTACAGATGTACCGGTGCCGTGCCGGGTCCAATCATATCGATTTTCCGTGCAGCTTTCTTGGACAGGTCAATAATGCGATCATCTACAAAGGGTCCGCGGTCGTTTATACGAACGATCGTGGATTGTCCATTGCGCAGATTAACCACACGAACCTTGCTGTTAAAGGGCAGCGAGCGGTGGGCGGCCGTCATCGACTCCATATCGTATCGTTCCCCGTTGGCGGTAAATTTGCCGTGAAATTTGGGGCCGTACCAGCTGGCGGTACCCTGTTGAAACGCTTCTCCCTCTTCCACTTCTTCCAGGTTTTTCGTCGGTGGCGAGCTCCGGGTCGATTTTTTGGCTAGTCCACATCCCCCTAAAATTAATATGCAACAGGCCATGCAAAGATGCGTTCGGTATCGTTTGATCATTATTATCCGATAAGTGTATAAACTGATATTATTTATTATAGAAATTTTGGTAAATGAACATCATGTATACTGATTATCCTGCTTACGTATGAGTGGAAATTGATGGCGGAGAAATACGACCCTCCCAGCAACAGGACCTACTTAATATAAGCATATTCAAAATATTTACGAATAGTTTGCCTGAGTATGAATGGAATGCACCGGGCATTCTACAGGAAAATCGGATAAATAATATTCAAGAGGTCTATAAAAATCGGGCGGGGGGCCGAAGTATTAAGTTTTGCGGTAAATAGATGAAAAATATATTAATGTTGACAGGCCTTTATCTTGGACTGCAGATATCTAAACGAACTCAAAAAGAGAAAAACTTTCGAACGAGGAACCGTCGCCCGATTTTCATAGACCTCTTGAAAAAAAGTATAATAATTCGGGTGTTTTTGGGTTTATAGGTCTAAGAATTGCCCGGGTTTTACTTTACCTTATGATTCGATATGTTTCGCTTTGGGAGTCGCCCGGATTTTATGGAGCACTAAACCCGAATGCCTTTGGGAAGACAAATGTGTTTGCCGTGATGGCGGGCCATCATCGTAAGATAATTTCTCTTGAAGAGAAGTTGTAAGGTTTCCGGGCACAGAAAATAAGTTTGTTTGAGCAGCGTCGAAAACCAGATGAATTCGGAGCGAATCGTTTATACATTTCAAAATAACAGCCGTCGCAGGCGGTACAGTGCCTGGATAGGGTTAATAAGCTGTATCGTGATGGGAGTGTGGCTTCTATTTTATCCGTTGACCGGTTTTGCCCAGCTCAACCGTGATAAACCCGATGCTGTAAAAGGGGTGGGAATTCAAGAGAAACTCGGTGATTACATTCCTTCAGATATAGAGCTGATAGACTCACGCGGAGATACGGTCTCGATGGGGACGCTTTTTAAACAGGGCAAACCGATCTTGCTGAATCCGGGCTATTATCAATGTCCCCAGCTATGCAGCCTTATTCGCACGGGGGTTTTTGATGCCGTTAAAGATTTGAATTGGACCCCGGGAAAAGACTATACAATTGTTTCATTCAGTTTTGACTCGACCGAGACAACGAAATTGGCAGATTCTGTTAAGAAACACTATATTAAGCGTTTTGATCGAAAAGGAGTGGATGATGGCTGGTATTTCATGACCGGCGCGGGCGGGCAGGTAAGGCGTCTGACAAACTCGGTGGGATATGGTTTTAAATATGATGATTCGCAAAGCCAGATCGCTCATCAGTCGGCTATCATTTTTACCAGTCCGAAGGGCAAGATTACACGCTACCTGTACGGTATTAATTATGAAACCCTGGATGTAAAAAATGCTCTATACAAGGCCGCCGATGGCAAGATTGGAAGTACGGTAGAGCGTATTGTTTTGTCTTGTTATCAGTATAATCCAGATAAGGAAAGTTATGTTCCGATGGCTTTCCGAATAATGAAGTTGGGAGGAATAGCTACAGCAATTATATTGGGTGGAGCGCTTTCGATATTCTGGATCAGGGAACGGGTTAAGAAAAAGGATAAATCGTAACTATCAGTTTATATGGATTTTCTTAATGATTTTTTACTGCCGCCGGCAAAATCGACACACGCCGATGCGGTGGATAAATTATTCGGTTTCGTCAATTTTGTAAGCGTAATTCTGATTGTCGGAATTACGATTGCCGTCCTTTATTTCGTTTATAAATATTACCGGAAGTCGGAAAATGAGGTTACACCGATTATTCGTCAGAACGTCCCCCTTGAAGTGGCGTGGACCATTATTCCACTTTTCCTGGTGTTTATCGTATTTGGTTGGGGCTTCAAGGGTTATATGGAATTGACTCAGGTTCCGGAAGATGCCTACGAAATTCACGTAACGGCACAAAGATGGCTTTGGAAGTTTGAATACCCGAATGGGGCCACGACCACCAATGAACTTCATGTCCCCGCCAACCGACCGGTTAAGTTGCTGATGCAGTCAAAGTCGGGCGATGTAATCCACTCTTTTTACGTTCCCGACTACCGGATCAAGAAAGATGTTTTGCCCAATCAATATACGCAGGTATGGTTTAATGTAAAGGAACCCGGTGAATCGGACCTGTTTTGCGCCGAATACTGCGGAACGGGACATTCCGATATGACGGGAACCGTAATCGCTCACTCCGAGGACGAGTATGAAGAGTGGCTGGCCGATGCGGGATCGGGATCGATGAAAGATTTACCGCCGGTTGAACGCGGTGAAAAACTGTTTACTCAGAATGCTTGTCAAACCTGTCACTCGCTTGACGGATCACGTAAAACCGGTCCCACAGTAAAAGGGCTGTTTGGCAGTGAGGAAGAAATGGAAAGCGGGCAGACGATCACCGTTGACGAGAACTACCTGCGGGAGTCCATTTTGAACCCCAATGCCAAGATTGTTGCCGGCTATGCAGCGGTTATGCCGTCGTTTAAGGGACAGTTGAGCGACGATCAGATTGATGCAATTATTGAATATATCAAAGCACAAAAGTAACACCTTATGGCTGAAGTGAGAACCGATACGGAAGAGCAAGCGGATGCAGAACGCATTTCGGTAAAGCGATATCCTAATAAAAACGGTCAGAAGAATTTTTATAACGAGGAAAAAGGATTATGGGCCTGGCTGACCACCACCGATCATAAGAAAATCGGGATTATGTATCTGGCGGCTATCTCGCTTTTCTTCATCGTGGGCGGCATTATGGCTCTGCTTATCCGAACCGAACTGATTGCTCCCGGTGAGACGATTGTTGGAGCTGACACCTACAACCAGTTGTTCACCCTCCACGGGGCGATCATGATCTTTCTCTTTTTGGTTCCCTCGATCCCGACCGTCATGGGGAACTTTGTACTACCGATACATCTTGGGGCCAAGGATGTAGCCTTTCCACGGTTAAACCTTCTGACCTTTTATATTTATGTAGCCGGTGCGAGTGTGATGCTTTATGCTATATTCAGTGGCGGACTCGATACGGGTTGGACCTTTTATACCCCCTACAGCAGCTCGGCTTCCGGTTCGTCCGTTTTCCTAATGACCTTCGGCGTATTTATTCTTGGATTTTCATCGATTCTTACGGGCGTAAACTTTATCACCACGATACACAAAATGAGGGCGCCGGGACTGACGTGGGGCAAACTTTCGCTCTTCAGTTGGTCACTCTATGCTACCAGCATCATCCAGATTCTTGCGACGCCGGTGCTTGCTATTACTTTGCTGCTGCTCGGTATGGAACGCATATTGGGCATCGGAATTTTTGATCCCGCTATGGGAGGCGATCCGATTCTGTTCCAACACTTCTTCTGGTTCTACTCGCACCCGGCCGTTTACATTATGATTGTGCCCGGTTTCGGGGTGCTATCCGAGTTGATCGGCACCTATTCGAAGAAAACGGTGTTTGGATACTGGCCCGTGGCGATGTCTTCGTTGGCTATTGCGTTCATCTCTTTCCTGGTATGGGGACACCACATGTTTGTGTCGGGACAGGCTTCCATCGCTTCCATGGTGTTCTCTTTCCTGACATTCCTGGTCGGTATACCCACCGGTATCAAGATCTTTAACTGGATTGCAACGCTGTATCGCGGGTCCATCAGTCTGAAAACGCCCATGCTGTATGCATTAAGCTTCCTGATTCTGTTTACGATCGGCGGGGTTACCGGTGTGATGATTGCCGCGCTTTCCGTTGACGTTCACCTGCATGATACCTACTACATTGTGGCCCACTTCCATTACGTGATGGTGGGAGGCATGGTGCTGGCTTTCCTTGGAGCCCTGCACTATTGGTGGCCGAAGATGTTTGGGAAAATGTATAATGAAGTAGCGGCCAAGACTTCCTGGTTGTTTATTTTTATTGGGTTCAATGTAACGTTTCTGCCACAGTTTGTGATGGGGGCACGCGGGATGCCGCGGCGTTATTTTGACTATATGTCACGATTCGAAATTTTCCATCAGATTTCCAGTATCGGAGCCTACATTATGGCAGTTGGATTTCTACTAATGGGAGCTTATCTGCTGCACTCTCTCTTGAAAGGCAAAAGAGCCAGCGCAAATCCATGGGGAGCAAGAACCCTGGAGTGGACGGCAACAACCTCTCCGCCCAGTTTGCATAACTTTCATTACATTCCCGTGGTGGTTCATCATCCCTATGATTTCCACCGACCGGAAGCCGATTTCCAATTGGGGCTTGAGAATGGTCACGGGAACGGACATGCCCATAAAGGGATGGAAGTGGAAATGGAAGAAGGGGATAGCCACACTTCTACTACACCGGCTTAACTATAATATGATCTTCCATTAAGCTGGCCCTGCGGGGTCATTCGGTTGACACGGCTTTAATATGCATGCGTCAGAATATACCCAGGTGATGTTTGCGCCGGTCTTCTATATTGTAAGCATGCCAGGCGGTAGCGCCGACATAAAAGAATGGGACCGATAAACTTATTCCAGCCGTGGCAAATGCCGAAATTAATCCAACCCATATAATGGTAAAACTGAGTAACAGAAGCGTTGCTCCCAATCCAATGTAGCCTTTGTAGATATGGCCGAGGCCCGGCACAATGCTCAAAGCCGTTGCCATCTGATTGCGGTGTCTTACCTTTTTGGGCGTAACATGTTGGGATTGCGTGCTAGTCATAATAACACCTCCATGTGTTATCTACTTACCATTAAATATACGAATTATTAAGATTAAAAGATATGATTACCCTATATTGAAACGTTGGAGAGTGGTTTTTCGGCAAGAAAGCAGGATCGCTTTTCGTTGTAGGGAGCGAAATTACTCTTTTAAAATTTTATTTAGTGGTGAAATCGGTAACAAATCGGAGCATACGAAAATACCTTTCGATCTCCCTGTGTATTTTGGTGGTTGGCCTTATGGCTCCCTGCTTGGGATTCGATGTGAGCGTTGCAGCAACTCCTGTTCAGTTTGAAAGGGGTACTGCTCAGGATACGGTTTTTAGTCTAACGGAAAACCGCATCGGTGAAGGGGCTTCGGATTCGACGATCGTTGGGACTATCAAGCTAGCCGATGAGATCGGACAGCAGACCAGCAGACTGTGGTTGGTGGACAATGCCGGTGATCGATTCGGGGTGTATCGGGATAGTCTATTAATAGTTCGACGGGGCGACCTGCTGGATTACGAGACGAAAAGGATCCATCAGGTTGTCATCGGAGCGCTGACCGGCGAGGAGGATACGCTCCGACAGGCCGTATCCGTCTATGTATTGGACAAAAATGATCCGCCCCGTATCGAATCGTTGAGTGAAAATAGAGTCGCGGAAAATAAACAGGACACTTCCTTTGTGGGTACCTTTACCGTATCCGACCAGGATTCGTCTGATCGGGTTAATCTCCGGTTGATTGAAAATGCCGGGGGACGGTTTATGCTGGACGGGAACAACCTGATGCTTACGGATACCGCACGGTTTAACTATGAAGAGCAGAAGCATCACGATATTATTGCAGAGGCACAAGACAGGCTGGGTGAGACCCATAAACGTTCCTTTCGGATCCATGTGGTTGATCGCAATGATCCTCCACAGTCAGTACAGATGCTGCCCGCAAGAATTCCCGAAGATACAAAGCCCGGTACGCTGCTGGGCAAATTGCGAGTCGCGGATGAAGATTCTGCCGAGCAACATGATCTTGAGTTGGCAGGCGGTATGACGGGCTTCCTGGAGTTACGGGATACCTTGATTTATCTGTCTGACGAGAGTCAATTAGACCATGAAACGCAGCCCCGGTTAACATTTTCCGTGAGGGCTGAGGACTCGGCCGGGGCACAGGTCGTTGACACGGTCCAAATAAGGGTAACCGATGTTAATGAACCCCCACGTATCGATAGCTTTGGCAGGTTGGTCATGGATGAGGATGAAACCCGGAATTACTATTTACGGGCGGTCGATCCGGAAACTGATTCCAGGGAGTTGCAGGTGGATGTCAGCAGTACGGATCCACGCCTGATACCTGCAGAAAATATTGAAAGCATCAACCTGGGGAGACTGCGATTGCTGCAAATCAAGCCGCTGCCCGATTCCAATGGGGTCGCCGAGATCGAAGTGCGTGTTACCGACGGTACCTTCTCGGATTCAACCAGGTTCGGTGTAGAAGTGCGTCCGGTGAACGATGCACCCCGGTTGGTTCGCAATATTGAGAGGCGTTTAGATGAGGGAGCTCGGCTGCTGATCCGGGATCGAACGCTTAGGGTGCGGGATGTAGATGATGATCCGATGGACTTGGAGTACCAGGTAAAAAGAGCACCCCGCCACGGGAAGATTTTGAAGGGCGAGCAGGCGATGGATGATAATGGGTTTGATCATATGGATGTTCTGCGGGAGCGTATCTGGTATAGTCATAACGGAAGCGAGCACCACCGCGATTCCGTGCAGTTTGTGGTTCGGGATGATCAAGGAGCCCGTACTTCTGTAATTACGCTCCCTTTCGATATCGTACCAATTAACGATCCGCCGTCTATTTCAAGCGTTGAAGACCAGTATATACTGGAAGATCATGCGACGGATCCTGTATCCATTACCATTGACGATGCTGAAACAGCTGCCATTAACTTGTCAGTCGAAGGATACAGTTCCGATACCTCGCTGGTTCCCCATCACAACATCGAGATAGGAGGGGTGGATCGATACCGGTCTGTCAAAGTGAGCCCACGGCCAGATGCTAATGGAGAAGCCCGCATAACGCTGGCGGTAAATGACGGAAAGGATACCACCGAGACCTCCTTTAAATTGACGGCGGCGCCCGTTAATGATGCACCGGCAGTGGAAATGCCCGACACCATAAAATCGAAAGAAGATGTTACAGCAGGTCCATATTCCGTCCGAATATTCGACCAGGAAACAAATACGGGTCAATTGAAGGTAAATATTATCTCTACCAATGATCGATTGATAACCGGGGATGGCATTCATCTGAAAGGGGGCGGGCCTGATAAGCAGTTATTATTAACTCCGGATGATAATCAATATGGAACTACGGAGATAATCATAGTGGCAAGTGACGGAGAACTTGCGGATACGGCCAGGACATATTTCAGGGTAGCGCCGGTCAACGATCCCCCTCAGCAATTCAGTTTATATAATAGCAATTTCGAACAGACTTTTGACTCGGTTCGGGTGACCTTTAACTGGGGACAAGCTCATGACGTTGAAGGGGATGATGTCAAATATGTATTTCACTTGGAAGGCGCGGATCTGGATACCACCATAAAAGATATTCAGAACACCAGCTATAAGTTCAGGACGGTCAATGCCCTGGATTCGAACGAAGAATATCAATGGTTGGTTTATGCCACCGATGGTAAAGATACAACGCGAAGCAAAACCACCAAACAGTTTTTAACTCCCAACCTGCAAAAAGCCCCCAAAGAATATCATCTGTATTCCAATTACCCCAATCCGTTTAACCCGGTAACCCGCATTAAATACAAAATACCGGTAAGATCAAATGTGCGGGTATCTGTATATGATATGTCCGGTCGAATGATTACTCAGCTTGTAAACAAAGTGCAAACCCCCGGTGAATACCAGGTTTCATGGAACGCAGGAGATCGAGCCAGCGGTATTTACGTCTGCCGCATCATGGCGACCAGCCTTCAAGGAGATAAGCATTTCGTTCAAACCAAAAAAATGATGTTGGTAAAATAAAAAAGCTCAAAGTTGAAAGCTCAAAGCAAGTACACCTTCCAACCCGTTATTATATCGTACTTAATTTTATTACCGGGGGGGGGAATGGCAGGTAGGATTACCACCAAGAAAATCGTTAACCAACAAACTTCGATCCTCCAGCTTCCAGCCTCGAGCTTTGGAAAAGCGCAAGCTTTTCCAAAATAATAGACCCCCTGACCAATCTCAGATCAGGGGGCTGTTGAAGGTCAAACAAGCGCTTGCTGCCATGGCTTCAACTCATTGGTAATGGTAAAAAATGATGTTGGTTTTTGTCAAGTAAGGCTAAACCACTCCCTCGGCTATCATCGAATCTGCCACCTTTATAAAGCCTGCAATATTAGCACCGGCGAGGTAATTCTTTCCAAGATCATATTTTTGCGCTGATTGCAGGCACTCGTCGTGGATATTTTTCATGATATGCTGGAGCTGATAACCGACTTCCTCGCGGGTCCAGTAATATCCCATTTGATTTTGAGACATTTCTAGTCCCGACGTAGCAACCCCGCCGGCATTGGTAGCTTTTCCCGGTGCGTAAAGTATGTCGGAATCCAGTACCAATTTGAGCGCATTGGCAGTGAGCGGCATGTTGGCCCCCTCAGCAATCAGACGGATACCGTTATTCAACATATTTTGAGCATCTTTCTCATTCAGCTCGTTTTGAGTTGCACAGGGGAAAGCAAAATCAGCTTCGATATCCCATATGGAATTGCTTTCACTGCCAGATTTATCGGTATGGAATTCGACCTCTGGAAATTGCTCGGCAAATTCGTTTAGAGATCCTCGATCTTCGTTTTTTACTTTCATCATGGCTTCAAGATGCTCCGGCTTAAATCCCTCGGGAATGTAAACATATCCGGAGGTATCGGACGCAGTAAGAGGGATGCCCCCAAGATCAATGATTTTTTCAATGGCGTGCTGGGCCACATTGCCGGCCCCGGAAACCAGGCATCGTTTTCCGTCAAAAGTTTCATTGATCTGATCCAGCATATACTCGACAAAGAAAATCAGGCCAAACCCGGTTGCTTCTTGCCGGATCATACTACCGCCCCAGTTGATCCCTTTACCGGTAAGAACCCCTGAAAACTCATTTTTCAGCTTTTTATAGGTACCAAAGAGGTAGCCTATTTCACGACGGCTGACCCCGATATCGCCGGCTGGAATATCGACACGACGTCCGATGTGCCGTTGCAGCTCGGACATAAAGTTTTGACAGAAATGCATTACATCATTTTCCGATCGATTTTTCGTCGAGAAGTTGGCGCCCCCTTTCCCGGCCCCGAGTGGCAGGCCTGTGAGTGCATTTTTGAACGTTTGCTCGAATGCAAGGAATTTGAGTACATCCAGATTGACCTGGGGATGAAACCGCAATCCCCCTTTAAAAGGTCCCAAGGCACTGTTCATCTGTACCCGGTAGCCGCGGTTGATTTCCACTTCTCCGCTTTCATTCATCCAGTTAACACGGAAACTGATGATCCGTTCCGGTTCCGCCATTCGCTCAAAGATCTTGTATCGCCTGTATTCAGGCTGCTGGTCCAATACTGTTTTAACGTGATCGTAGACTTCTTCGACCGCCTGATGAAAAATCTTTTGATTGGGATTTGCTTGCTTGATGCTGGACAGCGGCGTATCGCGTTTCATAACAATGGGATAAGGTTTTGGCCTGGAGCTGGTGAAATCTCTTGTACTTTATTGCAAGGTAGTAATTTATAGGAGTGGGACAAATTATTTGGAAGCTATTTATACAGAGTTTAAATATATTTAAATAGATGGGTTCTATTGATTCGGATTATAAAGGGCAGTAGATTACCAGGTAATAGCCTGAAACTCTTGTGAAGAGGCGAAATGGAACTTTTTACTGAAATTAATACCTAAACTGGAATGTACCGGCCATGATTCTATTACACTTTCCCCTGTGGGACACGGCAATCATAGCACTGATATCCTGCATAGTATCGACGCTCTTAATTTTCGGAGGACGCCGGATCTATCACTGGATCAAGTATCAGACAGAAGAACAAAAGCAAAAACAGTTCAAAGATAATCTGTAGAAGAAGAAATGCAAGCCCCATCAAGCTAAACGATATCCCCCTTCGGAGGGGGAAGGTCCATCCCAAAAAAATTTGGGATGGACAAGGGGGAGGACCAATCGCTCGCGAAGGTGAAAGGTGAAAGAATAAACTATCCCCTTCGGCTATCTGCCCCCGGACAAGAAATCGAAACAAGCTAAGAGAGCATTCAGGAGAGGCTTTGCAGCGCTGTCAGAAGAGATTAGGAAAAACAAATGCCAATGAAGTATATCATGGGGACTTTCGAGAAGGAAGTAAAATAGCAGGCGCCTGTAGCTTGCGACCTAAAAACTTGTAGCGAATGCTATTGAGGCCGACAGTCGAAATGCCGATAAAATGGCTTTTTCGTTCTTATGTCCAATTATCCCAACACATCTACGGGCGGCAACTTTTCCAATACCAGCCTATCTTACATTATACACATATAATATATATAGGAAATATTTTCACACGCCGAATAAGGGCAGGTAAAAGTTATACAGTCTACCATCATCGAGAATTTTTTTCCCGGGAACATTCCATTTTATCTCAACCATTCTCAACTGGTTTTCAATTAAAGTTATCTAATAAAGGTCCATTTCAGGATTGCTTTAGTCGTGCCTGCTGTAAGCTGAAAACCTCGACAGCAATTCAGTTCAGCCGTTTATGATTAAATTTTAATCATTGCCACATTCCCAATGTTTGAAATTTATTTGACGGTTGGGAGAGACAAATGGCACGGAGGTTGCACTAAGGGGAGAAGAGTTAAGATGTACGGGGCACTGATTTGAACTACTGAACTATTGAAATAATGAATGGATGCTGTGGGAGTGGGGCGCAAGAAGGGGCTCAACGAAATTACTTCCGAAAGACAGTATCTTCTTTCCTTTTCATAGCAAAAGTAGCGGGTCAGTTCTCCTCAAATAAATTTCACTTAAAACTACGGCCGGTTAAAACCAAATAACCGTCCGGTATTAATAAAAAACAAGGTAAATACAATGGGACAACAACAACTACTTCTCGTAATTCTTGTAACGGTTATCGTGGGTGTAGCAACCGTCGTAGCTATCAGTGTATTCGGCAAAGGTGCTGAAAACGCGAATATCGATGCCACCCGCCAGGATGTTCTGACGCTAGCTGCTCAGGCACAAGCCTGGGTAATAAAGCCGGAACTGCTTGGTGGTGGAAATGGTGATTTCACGGGTGTAACCGTTGACGAAATCGGTTATGGTTATGATTCACGTGAAGCTAATGGTCTTACATTTGAAAATGCGAATGCAACATTTGTAATCGCTGGGGATGCAGCAGAATTAAGTATTACTGCTACTCCTAAACAATTGGATGGAATTGATCCAGATGCAAGTACCGATTGGACCTCTACAGAATTTAAAGCCACGGTAACCCGGGCTTCGATTAATTTTGATTCTGTACCCACCCGTACTCCATAATTACAAAACATCTTCTCTTTTGAGGGAAAGGCATTTTATTGCCTTTCCCGATAAAGAGACTTCATTTCATGGCAAACTTGAATACTAAAATTTAGCTACTAAACCAATGTCTCACTTCAGATTTAAAGGCCTAACCGCCGATCGAAAACAAGCAGTCGTGGAATTTGAAGCTGCATCCTGGCAAGAGGCCAAGAAACGGGTCGAGCGAATTAGTGAGTTGAAAGATATTCAGATTGAGGCATTAGAGAAGAAGTCGGAATATATCTATAAAGTACGACGTAACGGGAGTAAAGTTTTTAAGGGGAGCCAGGACGCTTATAACAAACAGGAATTGAAAAATGCGTTGGTTCGCCTGGGGTATGATGTCGATACGGTTCGCAAGAAATGGTTTAATATCAGTGCAGGGGTTTCCAAGCAGGAAGTGGTTTCCTTTATTCGCTTAACGGCCGATCTTTTACGACAAAACCTCAGCTACAATGAAATTCTGATATTATTGCAGGAAGATACGTCTAACACCAGACTCAAGGAAGTCATTAAGGAGATTCAGCAAGATCTGCAGAATGGTAAGGAAGGGTATGAAGTTTATGCAAAACATGAAAAGATATTTGGTAAATTTGCCGCCCATATGCTGGGCATCGCTTCTTCGAGCGGAAATATGGCCGAGGTCTTTGAGAGTACAGCCAAATTTATGGAGCGGGAAGCCTCCTTTAAAAAGAATTTAAGACGATCCCTGATGATGCCGAGTATGGCAATGATTGCAGTGATCGGCGTTATTTTGTTTTATGTAGGATATATTTTTCCTCTGATGGCGGAGATGTTTCTCCGGTTCAATATAACCTTGCCGCCAATGACGGCCGCTACCCTCCAGTTCAGTGAATTTCTGCAAACGTATTGGCTGTTGATTACCGTGCTTTTTGTGTCGCCGATCATCGGTTTCCTTTACTTTGTCAAAACTCCCAAAGGCCGATTGATAGTTGATAAGTATCTCATACGCCTGCCCCTGGTGGGGGAACTGCTGCATAAAATGAGTATCGAGATCTTTTCCCGGGTATTCTATACGCTTTACAGTGATTCCGGGCAGAATGTTGAGGTGATTCGGATTGCGGCCGAGGCTTGCCGGAATACCTATATGGAGCAGCAGATAAATAATGTAGCGGTCATGAAGATGCTGCGCGACGGGACGGGCCTGGTGGAGGCGCTTGAGGCTTCCGGGGTGTTTACCAGAACGTCGCTGACACGCTTCAAGATGGGATCGGAATCCGGCGCCATACGCGAGCATGCCAAAAGTTTAGCGGATTATTATGAAGTGGAAACAAATTACAAGCTGGAAGCGGCGGTTGAAATGATCAACATGATGGTCAATATCCTGATTGCAATCGCTCTGACGGTTATTACAGTAATCTCGTCGGAAGCAGCCATTATTCAGCCGAATATTGAGATGTAATGGGTAAAACAAACGGATGATTAAGAAAATGGAAAAAGTAAACAACAGAGTACATATCGGTGATATCCTTGTTCAGAACGGAGTTATATCTGAAGAGCAACTCCAAAAGACACGGATGATACAGAATGGAAATTCCGATTATTCGACCCATAAGTTTATTCAGATTCTATATCAGGACCTGGACATGGATTATGATGAACTGATGAAAGCGGTTTCCGATATTTATGTGCTCCGTGAGTTTCAATTGAGTGAAGAGGAACTGACGGATGAGTATATCGGAAATATCAAAAGATTGTTGGATACTTTTTCTGATAGTGACATCAACGAATTCCTGTCGCTCGATGCATTGCCGGTGGAACACCAGCACAAAACTCTCATTATTGCTACGGCCGATCCAACGGATGCACGGTTGGTCGAGCTGCTGACCCGATTGTCCATTAATCATTTTGAATTGGTGTATTGCCGGCGTAATACGCTGCGGGAGTTGGTCGAAAAAGTCCTCTACACCAAAAATGACATTCTCCAGGAACTTGAGGATGTGCAAATTACAGAATCGGAAATAGAAGAGGCTGCCACAGAGGAGATTAACGAAGAGGAAATCGACCGGGAAATCAACCAGAGCATGCTTAATAAACTGGTTGAAGGTATGTTCATCCAGGCGGTTCGCGAGGGAGCCAGTGATATACATGTTGTACCCGTTAATTCCTTTACAACCGATATTCGCTTCCGGACAGATGGCAAGTTGAACCTCTGGCACCAGCAAAAGAAAGTGCGGCCCGAAGCTCTCGTTGCAGTGGTCAAGGACAAAGCAAGAAATGTTGACCGCTTCGAGCGGGATCGGTCCCAGGATGGATTTATACAGCGGAAGGTAGATAATGTAAATATTCGATACCGGGTTTCGATTATGCCGATTGTGGGCACAGAGTTCGGCAAGAAATTTGAATCGGTGGTTATCCGGGTCTTGGACGACCGAAAAGTGATTACGGATCTGAATAAACTGGGATTGCAGGATCACGCATTGAAGCTCTTTACGAAGGCGATTAACAAACCGTCCGGCATGGTCATTATGACGGGCCCGACCGGCAGCGGTAAATCAACGAGTCTCGTGGCGGCTCTTCACCATGTGATGGATCCGAGTAAAAATGTGTTAACAGTGGAAGATCCGACCGAATATATCATAGCTGGTGCCCGTCAGTTGAAAATTAGCAGCAAAATGACGTTTGATCAGTCGATGCGGGGTATTCTCCGACATGATCCGGATATAGTATTGGTGGGCGAGATACGCGACCTTAATACGGCGGAAATTGCCATTAAGCTGGCAAATACGGGACACCTTACGTTTTCGACGCTGCATACCAATGACGCGCCCAGCGCCATCTCCCGGTTGTATAAAATGGGAGTGGAACCCTTCCTGATCGCCAACGCCGTCAATCTGATAATGGCTCAACGGCTGGTACGAAAACTTTGTGATCATTGCAAGATCGAGATGACCAATAAACATCCGGAAGTGGCCCGTAGCCTGGGCTTCACGGATGCTGAAATCGAAGAATCGGTGTTTCATCGGGCCAACGAGTTGGGTTGCAAGCACTGCACACATGGATATAAGGGACGGTTGGCCATTATAGAAGCGCTCTATTTTACCCCGGAGATTCGAAGTTTGATACTGGATGCCGGGTCGAATATAGACGAGGAAGAAATCCGCAGCTGGGCTATAGAACACGGTATGATGACGCTGCGGGCTTCGGGTAGAGAACGAATTAAAGAAGGAACCACCTCTTTTGATGAAGTGCTGTCAATGACGGTGGAAGACTAAACATGGATTCAACGTACTAATAAAGTAAGTGGGACAATACAATGGTTGATACATCTGATTTCATATTACTGGTTGCGGCACTCTTCATCTTTGCCATCATGCAGATTAACTTTAGCGGATCATTAATTCGCAGTACCCAAAACCAGGTCGATACCGAATTGAATTATACCGCCCTGGCACTGGCTCAGGATATTGCGGACGAATCCAGGCTGAAAGCCTTTGATGAGGTTAGAGTCGGTTACTACGTTCCGGTTACGTCAACATCTGATTTGTCGACCTTGGGAACAGACAGTGAAGTATATCCCAACTTTGACGATTTTGATGACTTTCACAATTACACGCGCGTAGATAGTACAAGAAACGGGGTTTATACCTCAACAGTTACGGTGGATTATATGGACCCCACAAACCTGCGCCAGGTTTCCGTTAACAAGACCTATTACAAGAGGATGATGGTAAAAGTCGCATCGGAAATGGGGGACACGGTTGCTGTCAGCTACATACGTCGATATTACTAAAATTCAATAACCATTTAAATTAATTGCGTGATTTATTATGAACTTATCACTTATATCCAGTTTTTTAATCGGCGGACTCCTGCTGCTGATGCTGATAAAGACAAATGTCGGAATGGTAGAAACTTCAGCGGAATCGATGAGTGACCAACTCGCAAAACAGAATATTGATGCCGTGGCTGATATCATAAGCTATGATATGCGTAAAATCGGATATGGGGTGCAAAATCAAAAGATTCTCTCGATAAGCGAGGACGCTATTACGTTTCAAAGTGATCTCGATAATAATAAAGGGGTCAAACAGGTGACCTGGCATTTTGATAAAACCCAGTCTAATAACGCGACACAGAATCCGGATGATTACATCTTATTCAGAAAGGTAGATGGAGTTGATGAACCGGTTGGAATGGGGGTAACTCAATTTAGGATGATCTATTACGATGCTGCTAATAATGAAACCTCTGATATAACAGCAGTTGCAAGAATAAAGGTTAAACTGGTTTGCCAGAGTTCGGAGCCGGTCGATGGTCAATATCAGAAAACGGCCTGGGAAAAAACGTTTACCCCGTTGAACCTACATATATAAACAAAACATAACAATCTAATCAAGGTAAAATATCATGGGACGCGCACTCATAATAATAATAGCGATAACAATAGGGGTTTTGGGGTTGATGCAGATCAATTTAAACAGTAATCAGCTGGTTCGCGTAGCGCGATCGGCTGACTATTCAACGGATCTACAGTCTCGAAATATCGCACATGGAGCGATTGAGGTTACCATGGCTCAATTAGCTGCTGACCCCGCATGGAGGAACAGCTATGATCCCTATGAGGTTAACCTGGATTACGGTACAGCGTTTGTAACGATCGGAGATAATACGACCGACACCAGCCTGACCCAACATCAGGTTCGTCTTGACTCCCGGGTGCCGACCCCTGCCAAAACAGTATTGGTATCAGTGTTGGCCGAGAGATTTACACCAACCATGCCGACGGTGAGAGGAGCCATTAATTTTATGGATGATAATTTTGAACCCAATTTATTCGGTTCATTCAGTATTGATGGATTCGACCGGTCAAGAAGCGGCCATGATATTGCCGGTGTGGCCTTGTTGAACAACAACCAACACAGCGACTTTAGCAGCCGTAACATTGACGGTAATCCAAAAGTCGGGGTTTTCTCGGATATGAAATATGAATCGATGGAGGTATTAATCAATCAGATTCGAAATTCTGCGACCCAGCTGGAAGGGGTTATAACCAATGCAGATCTTGGGACGGCCAGAAATCCAGGAGTTTTCATGGTGAAAGATTATGCTAAAATCGCAGGGAATGTAAAGGGATATGGAATTTTACTCGTTGAGAACGATACTGAGTTAGAAATCAGCTCTTCGCTATCTAACAAAGGCACCTTTGAATTTAATGGACTCGTTTTGTTTAAGAATGCATGGGAATTTCATGGAACGGGAAATGTGAAGATTAATGGAGCTATTGCCGTAGGGAGTCCGGATGCGGTACCTCCCACCCAGGTTGATATCGGGGGAAATCTCACACTCACCTACGATACGAAAGGTATGGACGCTGCCCGAGCAGCAGCCTTTAATACAGTACCTCCCACTTACACGATACTACGATACTACGAATAAAGACTTTTATACAACAACGCAACAACATAACGTAAAAGGGGCACACAAATGGAACATTTAAAGGACAGTCAGGCACGCTTGAAGCATATTTCCAGTATGCTGCAGCCGTTAGTTCAGGAGCTGCCGAAAACGCTATCGGGAGTGGAGCTGCATCGCATCATGAGTCAACTTCTGGAGGGTCAGTCGGAAGAGTGGCGTCTGGAATTGCAGGCACAATTAACATACTTCCTGGAGCGCATGGAAGTACTGGAGGCATCCGACATTGATATCGGTTCGGAAGGCAGCAACGGGAGAATCTGGTATCGTATTCACGGGAATAAAGCACCCGTGGAATTAGAAGATACTTTAAGTGTTGTTGAAATGGATTTACTGCTGTTGAATCTGTTAATGTCGAAACAGCGTGAGATGCTGTTTGAGAAGCGAAATTTCGACTTTTCGCATGCTGTCCAACGTGACAATAGTGATGAAAAACAGCGGTTCAGGGCGGATATGTACTACGAAATGGAACACCTGGCGCTTAATATGCGGCGCATCGAGAATTATATTCGTCCGTTTAAAGACCTTGAATTGCATCCGGAAGTGGGCCGCGCTCTGAGTCTTCGTTATTATCAATATGGACTTACCCTGGTCACCGGTATTACCGGTTCGGGAAAATCGGCCACGCTGGATACGATTATTGATGCTAATAATCGGAGCGTCGAGGCTCATGTCGTAATCGTTGCTTCCCCGATCGAAATGGTGCATAAGTCCAGGAAATGTATCATTCGACATCGCGAAGTGGGTCGGGACGTATGGTCGTTCAAGGAGGGAGTGGTCCAGGCACTGCGGCAGGATCCCGATATCATAATGATCGGTGAATTGCGCGACCCGGAAACGATTATGTCGGCTCTGGAGATAACCGACTCTGGACATAAGACCTTTGGAACGCTTCATACTTCATCTGCCATGGAGACCATTGACCGTATCGTCGGGGAGACGGAAGTGGATGAACAAGAACGGGTACGGAACCGATTGGCTGATGTGCTGACCTGTATAATAAGCCAAAAATTGGTGCCAAGCCTGGATGGGAAGCGTGTCCTTGCCAAAGAGGTACTCCTGGTGACGCCCTCGGTCAAAGCGGCGATTCGAAATAATAACGTGGGCGAGATCTATCAGATGCTCATGGAAGGCAGTAGCAGAGGCATGTTCACAATGGAACAGGATTTATTCCGGCTCTTCAATCGTGGTTTGATATCCGGAGAGACCGCAATGAACTACTGCAATAATAAGAAGCGCATGTATCAGCTTCTTAATCCTTCAACCGTAAACAAATTAAACAGCATCCTGGAGTAATAAAATGGCAAAACAATATATAGGAATCTCACAAGATGGACATGTGCTGAAAATTGCACGTGTCCACCGGAAAAAGAACAAACTGGTGGTAACCAGACTGGATCGGATCAACATCGGACAGGACAAAAAACTGCAGCGCGATAAAAAGCGAGAGGAGCAGCTTGTAAAAGAATACTCCGAAGATTACGCTTTCGGGATTGATCAGCATTTTTCAGATGACAAAAAAGATATGGATGATCTGAAAATGCTGGCTTCTGTGGATAATGGATTTACGAAATCCGAGAGTGCAAATGATATGCTGCTGGTTAGTTACCTGGAAGAGTTGAAAAGTCGAAAGGTGGCCGCGGGCACCACTATACCTGCAGGCAGAACAGACTTTCAAGTGTTGCGGCTGAAAGATTATTCCAAGCTTAAGAAGAAGGAAGTGGCGCAAGTTGTAAACAGTAAATTGTCTGATCTTCATGATACCATTTTGCCGGATGACAGGTATGTATCCCGGGTAGAGAAAGACGGTTCGCTGGTCTTGGCTTCACTTAACGAGGAATCCTACACCCTGCAGCTGATCAACCGTGCTAAGAAGTTTTATTCCGGTAAAATCAGGATAGAGCAGGTATTGCCCGATGAGGCTGCGCTGCTTGCCATGGTCAAGAAGAATTACCTGTTGAAAGACGGGGAAATCACCGGGGTTATTCAACTTGGAGCGGAAAGCAGCCGCGTGTTCTTCATGAAGGGAGAAGACTTGTTCCAGGTATTACCGGAGATCCGGGTGGGCAGTGATTCGAAAGATATAATGTCGATCATTTTCAGCAAGATTCTTTTCCAGCTTGATACGGGCGAACTACCCAATATAGATCGTTTCATTATTGCCAATAATGAATTAAAAGAAAAATCGATCAACTATTTAAAAGAGAAGTTCCCGGCGGCCAAAGTAGGGAATTTTAAATACGATCAAACAAAAGTGGTGTTGGATGATGACATTAAAAGTGTCGCACACTTCTTTACAACAGCCATTGGGGCCGCCTGGTCGGCGATAGAAGCTGAAAAAGCACCGTTCAGCGATTACAGTATGACGCCGGACTATATCATTGAAAGCCAAAAGGTGCTCAAGTTCAAGTGGCATGGCTGGGTGGTCATGGCGTTGATCATGATTACACCGGTGGCCTTCATCTGGATGTATCAGCAAAAGCAGCAACAGATCGAGGACCTGGGGTTCGCGGTTGATTTGACGCAGCAGCAGATTCAAAATTTGAAGCCAATTGCCGATCAGGTGGCACAGATATATGAGATGAAGGAAGAGGAACGAAGCAAGTTGGCAACCCTGGCAACTCTCAACTCCGAGCCTTACTTCTGGAGTACGACACTTAAGACGTTGAATGACGGGCTGGGTGATTTGAAAAATGTCTGGATGTCACAGCTTCGAACGGCGGGGGACGGTATTACAGTGCAAGGGTACACGATGACGCGCAACCGGGCGCCACGGGTAACCAATATGTTTAAAGCCGCCGAGTTAAAAGCCGTTTCGGTCGATGAGATGCGAGGCACCAAATTGTACAAGTTTGTGATCAAAATTCACAAGAACTTTGATCACAGTGTGGATGGGAAGTTTCAACAAGTCAGTTTAACAAGTAACAAATAACCAAAAACAAAACAGATAAATGACGGTGGGGCACTATGAACTATGCAACCAAAAATACCTTTTTTCTGCTCGCGGTCCTGTTTCTGATGGCCGGAGGCGGGTGGTACCGACTTCACGGTTATGAAGATCAGAAGATCGCTGTACTCGAGACTACATTGTCCGAGAAAGAGCAGACGTTGAAAGAGTATCAGAAGATGTCAGATCAGTTTGATACTCAGATGAAAGAGTACCTGGATTTAAAAGAGGAAGTAAACAGTTACTCGAAACTCCTGGGGCGTGCACAGGATCCGGACGAGGTTTATTCTTACTTAATTGATATCAGTCAGGATACCTCATTTACGTTCTTCAATTTTACGACTATCGATTCCACCCTGTTCGAGGAATTTGGCATTTTGCGATTCGACATAAGCGGGGAGGGATACTACCGGAACGTAAATCACTTTATCAATCAGTTGGAGTATGGCAAACCTCTTAACAAAGTTCGGGACGTAACGATCCAACCGATTAATGAACTGGGGAACCTTGGGAAGGTGACATTCAGTTTTAAAGTGGATAGTTATTATGATCGAGCCGATATGTTCGAAGCCTATGACGAGGCTTCACCATTACCCATGCCGGCCTATACCTATAATGCTTTCTATCCGCTAATCCATGAGGTTAAACCTAATGAATCCGATCTGCCGGATATCGAAAAGAGTCGACTGGTCAGTATAGGCAGGGATTTTGTGACTCTCAAGGATCAATCGGGAAAGACGCAGTATATCTACCTGGGAGATCAAGTATATCTCGGGCGACTCATAGATATAGATTTCCAGGAGAATAAAGCTGTATTTGAACTTAACAAGGGCGGCATCATTCACTATATAACTAGAATATTAGAATAAAAGGGGCACCAAAATGACTAAACTAACTAAAATTATATTTATCATCGCGCTGTCGGTCTTCATATTCCTGGGACTGATGGTACAGTCTGCTCAATCGCAGAACCAAGACGAACTACCGCAACGAGAGTATGTGAGCCCGGACGAACTGGTCAGTCTCAGCAGGGATATGAACTTCAATGAGGCTATTGATGTACTGAACGAATACGCTCAGCGTCATGCGGGCAAATTCATCATAGATCGGTCCGGGACGAATAGTTCCATAAATATACCGATTCGAAAAATGCATTGGAAAGATGCATTGCAGAATATCGTGTATGTAAAAGGGCTCCAATTAGTGGAAACCCTGCGATTTTTCGAAGTCAAAGTTCCTTCCGTGGAATCGGAGCTGGGTATGGAACAGGGCGATCGTTCTCGTCGCACTGCTGAGTCGGAGAAAAAGCTCTCGTTCGGAAGTCGTGAAATACGTATCAAGGCCGTCTTTTTTGAAGGCAACAAGCGCGCCTTGCGAGAAATCGGGGTAGACTGGAGCACGATTAACAATATCGGCAATCGCCCGGAAAACTTGAGCCAGATTACAGATCCACAGTCGGGCGGCGGTCCTTCCAATTCGCTCCAGGGAGCCGATTTCGGTGGAGAATATGTGGAAATCAACACCGGCGCGGCTCAACAGGTAACACAGGACTTGTTCAGCGGGGTCGTGAACTTTGGCGATATCGGACAAGGCGTGTCAATTCGAGCTCTTTTTAGTGCCTTTGAAGCCGACAACCTGGGCAAGATACTGGCTACTCCCTCTATTAAAGTCCTGGAAGGTCAAGAAGGTCGCATCCAGGTCGGACAGGATTTCAGTATCAAGCAGCGCGACTTTGCCGGAAACATAATCGACCGCTTTTTCAGCGTGGGTACGATATTGACCGTTACCCCGCAGATCATCCAGGAAGGCGATTCCTCGTTTATTCATATGTCGATTAATGCTGAGCGATCTACGGCTCAACCTGACCCGATCAGCACGGTTATAAATAAGCAGCAGGCGAATTCCGAAATATTATTGCTGGATGGCGAATCAACGGCTATTGCTGGACTTTACCGTACAGAAATGAACCAGATTCGCAAGGGGATCCCCCTCTTGAAAGATCTGCCGGCCTGGTTCTTCGGACTGCGATACCTTTTCGGATATAATTCAGACGAACAGCTCGAGCGGGAGCTCGTGATTCTGATCAATGCCAGTATCGAACCTATGTTGACGAATCGAATGGAACGCCGATTGGAACATTCAAATGACGTTCTCGAGCAATACCGGAAAAATCAACGTTTTGACCAGGAAACTCGCAAGAAGATCATGGAGGAAGATACCATGAAATAATTGCAAGTTTACAATAATCAATATCTTAAACTATTTGATCGTGTGCCCCACACACAGCCCTAAAACTCATCAAGGGTAGTAATGAGTTGCGGAATGCCAACTGACCATTCCGCAGCTATACGAAAGCGTCGCTTGATCCAGGATGCTTTCGTATTTTTTTATATCTAACAGTATATATCTATTTTATGGCAGAAAATAAATAATAATCTTCTCGCTTCAATTGAGAGTTAGCCAGGTATAATTTGATGATCAAAAAGCCCACGGGTTCAGACGATTTTAAGTATAAAGGTAATTCACTGGCGCATCCGTTTTTACAACTCGCGATAGTTTACGTTCTATGCGTTATTTTGCTTGGTTTGGCCTACCTGGCAAGTGTTCTGTTGAATATTCCAATTGAACATCTCACAGCTGACCCCGCCATGATATCCGGAGCCCATCCCTTTTTGGGATTCATATCCAATATTGGTGTACTCCTCTGGGCCGCTGCCGCTTCGGTGTGTCTGTTTACCTATCTGGTGCTGAGATATCGGTATTCATCCAAAAAGGCACTTTTTCTATTATGGTCGGGAGTGATTAGTACCATCCTCTGTCTTGACGATCTTTTTATGCTGCATGAAACGGTTTTTCCCTGGCACTTCCGCATTCCGGAGTATATGATCTATGCCGGGTACATTTTGGCTGTAGGGGGATATGTTGTTTTTTATGCGAAACGCATCCTTCAAAGTGAATATCTTTTATTTGCCGGTGCGCTCCTGCTTTTAGGTCTTTCAATGACAGGTGACCAGTTGCTTCCCCAAGAGGGCATTGCCTATTTTATAGAAGACACTTTAAAACTTTTCGGAATCGGAACCTGGTTCCTATACTTTTCACGGTATTCGTTTCAACAATTTGCGGAGTTGGAACGTTAGCAATTTGCAAGGTCAATTGTCAGCTTTCCGGATCTTAGGTCAGTTTCGCTCAGAGGAGATGTACAATCAATTTGATATGTCATGCAAGGCAGCTTTTTTATAACAAAGGAATGACTAACGATGAGCAATTTGATCACCCGTAAATGCTATTACTTGCTACCGAACTCCCAAAACAAAAAACCCCGCCAAAGCCTATCTTGACGGGGTTTAACCTGGAGCCGAGGAGCGGACTCGAACCGCCGACCTACGCTTTACGAGAGCGTTGCTCTACCAACTGAGCTACCTCGGCTTGTTAATAAAAAATCATAGAGTGATTAAGCGATTCCCAATATAAGCAAAGCTCACAGTGCCGGGCAACCACGATCACTCAATTTTTTATGCCTAAAAAAGTGTCAAACAGAACAATAACCCAGCGAAGTAAGCTTTATTGTGATCTCATGACGGTTTCTTTATCTTACTCTGCCTTTGCGTTATGCACCTCAAAGTTGATAACCGCTATTTTTGATCATTTGTTCTAACTCTTAAACTCAATTAACTGTTTAGACTCACCGGATGGATACGTTAACGCTGCCCCTGATTATTTTTACAGCAGGTGTTTCTTTATACGCTTTGAATGCCAATCGATCCTTTCTTCAGAAAGGCATGCTTCGCCCCTATTACACGGTTCGTGGACAGTGGCACCAGTTGGTTACTTCTGGCCTGTTGCACGCAAACATGGGACACCTGCTGGTCAATATGTTTACCCTCTATTTTTTTGGTCGAGCGATGGAACAATCGGTGGGCAGCGGACATTTTCTGGGATTGTATGTTTTCAGTTTGATTTTGTCCAATCTGCCGTCGCTTTTAAAATATCATAATGATCCTTCTTTTGCATCGCTCGGGGCCTCGGGGGCGGTTGAAGGAGTACTCTTTGCTTATATCCTGTTGTATCCATTCCGCAGTATCTACCTGATGCTGATTCCCATTCCCATACCGGCTGTTGTTTTTGGAGTCTTATTTATTGCCTACAGCATCTATGAAAGCAAGAAGGACCGGGGCATAATTAACCACGAAGCTCATATCGCCGGTGCTTTGTCAGGAATTTTGTACCTGTTGGTCCTGGTTCCCGGTGCTTATCAGCATGTACTGCGTACCATCGGATTGTAAGTTGACGGCCCTGATTTCACTTCGTGGGAATCGCTGTCGCTCGGAGCGCTAACGCGGGTGACGCTTCGCTCTGTGCACTTCGTGGGGATCGCTGCCACTCGGAGCGCAGGGTTCGGACAGACTTTTATAAATATCGTTATCAATGGTTGAGATAAAAACCCCGAGATTTAAGTGACAGGGCAATGCATTTAATTTTTGAGTGAGTACCGAGCGCAGCATACATCACGAAGCGAATTTGGGCGTAGCGGATTGGTAATCAAATAAAAAAAGCCCGCCGGTCATTTACCGGCGGGTTTTTGATTAATTGCTATAATAAGATTAACCATTATTTTTGCGGAAATCAGCCATAAACTGCTGCAACGCATCGACGCTTTCCTGCCGACACGCGTTGTACAGGCTGGCACGGATTCCGCCAACACTTCGGTGTCCTTTCAATTTAACCAGGTCGTTTTCTTCGGCTTCTTCCAGGAATTTGGCTTCCAGGTCTTCATTTTGAAGCCTGAACGTAATGTTCATGAGCGAGCGCGAATCCTTATCGACTGCTCCCCGGTAAAAGTCATCTTTGTCGATTTCATCATAGATGGTTTGGGCCTTTTCACGGTTGTACTTCTCAAAGTATTCCACACCACCCTTTTCCTCCATCCATTCCATCATCAGGTTAACCATGTATACATTGAATGAAGGCGGCGTGTTGAAAATCTTTTCGGCATGCGTATGATAACTCATCATCGTCGGAATGCCGTTCTGCTTGGCCTTTTCCAGGAAATCATTTCGAATTACCACAATGGTTACCCCTGCAGGGCCGCAGTTTTTCTGAGCTCCGGCATAAATTATGCCGTACTTTTCAATGTCGATCGGACGTGACAGAAAATCCGATGAAGCGTCGCAAACCAACGGAACGCCGCCGGTATCCGGTTCTTCCGGGAATTGAGTCCCGGCCACCGTATTGTTGGAAGTAAAGTGGACATATTCCGGGTCATCGCTGAAATTCAGCTCGTCTTGTTGGGGGACCCGCGAGAAATTGGAGTCTTCACTGCTGAATGGTACATGTACGTTTCCAAAGAGCTTGGCTTCACGGATAGCTTTGGTGGACCAACGACCCGTATTGATATAATCAGCGGTTTTTCCCTCTTCCAGGTAGTTATAGGGAGCCATCAAAAACTGCGTACTGGCTCCTCCTTGCAGAAACAACACGGTATAGTCATCACCGATTCCAAGCATGCGCTTGATCCGGGTACGAGCCTGGTGATCAAGCTCTTCATAGGCATCGCTCCGGTGACTGATTTCCATGACCGAAGCACCGATTCCCTGGTAATTGGGCAATTCCTCTTGCGCTTTCTCCAGTACTTCGAGTGGCAAGGTTGCCGGACCAGGACTGAAATTGTGATATCGTTCCTTGTGATTACTCATGACTAATAAGTGGTTTAATATTAACTTTCGAAATTAAAAGTAATCGATTCTTATATAATCTCAACTTCTGAATGCTTTTCAGAAGTCTTGGAACACCGGGTTGCGGGCTGTGCTGAGTACTTAAAATTTTTCGAACCATAGCATAATTTAGGAATAAGAGTGTGAAATTGCATAGCAACCAGAGGGGCAGGAGCAAAGCCGCTAGAAAAAATTTTTCATCGAAAGCACAGCCCGCAGCCCGGTGTCCCAAGACTTCTTCTAAAAGGTATGTACCAGCATACCGGATCTTAATTTGGGTTCAAACCAGGTGGACTTCGGCGGCATTAAACGACCTTCATCCGAAACTTCCACCAGCTCCCTGATATCCGTGGGATACATGCTGATGGCCAGGTCAGCCTCGCCGCTGTCAATCTGCTCCTTCAAGGCGTCCGTCCCCCGAATTCCACCCACAAAATCTATATTTTCGTCCCTGCGCGGATCGCTTATGTCGAGCAATGGCTCCAGGATATGATCTTGCAGACGAGCTACATCCAATTTTTCCACACTGGTGGGATTCTCCGCTATTGGAAGTTCCATGCCGTACCAGCTTCCTTTATAATAGATCGAAATATTTCCTTTCTCCTTCGGTTTGGGATCTGCATTCTTCGTCAGCTTGACCCGTTCCCGTAACTTCTCAAAGAAATCGTCTGGCACGTCATAAACGACCCGGTTATAGGACATAATATGCATCTGGTCCATCGAAAAAAGGACAGCGGGGAAAAAGTTGTATTCTTCATCACCGGTATGTTGATCGTTGTTTTTTTGGAGCTCCTCGGCAGCTCGCGAGGCGCTTTTGCAGCGGTGATGTCCGTCGGCTACATACAGATGTTCAATCTTGTCAAAGCGATCCACGAATTCTTTTGGGTCTTCAACTTTCCATATCGTGTGCTGTACACCATCTGAAGCGGTAAAGTCAAAGAGCGGGTCTTGACCGTCAACCATATCCCTGGCTAATCGAGTAATATCCTGCCGATCTTTGAAGGTCAGCATAACCGGCTCTGCATGCGCTTCCTGTTCGAGTACATGCCGGGTCCGATCATCCTCTTTGGCCGGACGCGTTAATTCGTGTTTAAGAATGACATCATGGTCATAGTCGTCAACCGAAACACAGGTAAAAAGCCCGGTTTGTACACGTCCCTCAAATATCAACTGGTACACGTAGAGAGATTCTTCCTCTTCCTGTTCAAAAAGATCGGAGTCCAATAATTTTTTTAAATTTTCCCGACCTTTCTTATATACCTGATCATCATTATAAGGAGTTCCTTCAGGTAAATCGATTTCAGGCCGTATAACGTGGAGGAAACTGTTCGATTTGCCTTCGGCCAACTCGCGAGCTTCGTCCGTGTCGATCACATCATAAGGCACACATGCCACTTCTTCGACTGATTCTTCCTTTGGGCGCCATGCCTTAAACGGATGAATAATCGCCATTGAACTATAGAATGTTTTATGGATTCAAATTCCAAATTTAAGTAAATTATTTCCCGTTCAAAGAATCCTTAAACATAGGGTAGTAAACACAAACAATAAAGTTTTATTTTGTCCCGTATTTTCTGTGTCTTGTAGAATGGAAAATGAGGGTTATTGGGATTTATGCAGGATCTTTATACTCCAGGATAAATCTCATTGAGCTAATGAAAATTAAAACATAAGACTATGGACAATCTGAACTACGATTCAGAACAATTATCGGAAGATCAGCAGAATCAGATGCTTTTTATGATGTTGGTACAACAACATCAGCAGATTGCTATGATGGGTATGGGCAAGGTAAAAAATCCGGCAACCGATGAAATCGAAAGAGATCTGAAGTCGGCCAAGTTTGCGATCGACACGCTTATGATGCTTCAATCATTTACCGAAGGGAATTTGCCCGAAGAATTGAAGGAGTATCTGAATGACACGCTTAATAATCTTCGTTTAAATTATGCTGAAGAAGTGGATGAGGAGGATAAGGATGAAGACAAAGAGAAGGGAAACAACGATAATTCATCTTCTGATGAAGAATCCGATAATTAATAACCTGAATATATATTGATCAGTTGATATTATGGCTGAACCAGTCAAAGCAGCGGGCGGCATCGTTTATAACAGGAATGGGAATAAAGACAACCCCTATAATCCTCTCATTCTACTGATCTACCGTCGTGAAAAATGGGATCTGCCGAAAGGCAAGATGGAAGCGGATGAAACAAAGTCCGAATGCGCCGTACGGGAAGTGGCCGAAGAGCTCGGAGTTTCTACACCTGAAATCAAAGATTATCTCGGGACCACGTACCACGAGTACGAACGAGATCAAACTCGTTATGGCAAGACGACTTATTGGTATGCCATGCAGCTGACAGAGGAGGAAGCATTTGATCCCCAAAAAGAAGAGGATATCGAGAAGGTAGCCTGGGTACCGCTGTCAGATGCCAAAGAAAAGGTGGATTTTGACAATCTGACGAAACTACTCGACCGATTTGAAGTATGGTATCTCGACTTCTATGAAACGGTGAATGATACGGTCGACTAGTTTGTAGAGTCTCCCACTTTCTAATTCTGCAACTTAAACACTATCGGTACGCTGTATTGAACGCTTACCGTTCGGCCTCGCTGCATTCCAGGCTTAAATTCAACTTTGGAAATTGCACGAAGAGCTTCTTTATCACAGCCGGCTCCAATCCCCCGGATAACCTTGGGTTTTTCAACTTTTCCCTTCTCATTTACGACAAATTGAACATAAACACGACCCTCAACACCGGCCTTTCGTGCCATATCCGGGTAGCGGATGTGCTCTTGAAGAGCCGACAGTCCTCCAATTAATTCGGGCATCTGTTCTACGACGACAAACACTTGATCTTCTTCCTCTTCATCTTTTTTCGGCGGAGGCGGGAGCGATAACCGATCGTTCATACTAATTTCGGTATTGATATTGATGATCTCGTCATCAATAACCTCGTCATTCGGGACCTCGGTTGGTACCTGCGGTCGCGGAGGGGGTGGCGGTTCTTTGGTATGCTTGGTTTGGATAATCTCTTCAATCGAAACAACCTCTTGTTCTTCGATCATCTCCTTCACTTCACCGTCCCCCTGTATTTGTAGTTTGAATGCTCCAAGAAAAAATGCAAGGGTTGCAATAATACCAATCTGCATAAAGATGGTATAGTTTTTACGTAAATCTGCCGTAGGCAATTTGCGTTTCAAATTCATAGTATGTCCCGAATTAAGTTATAGGATCTTGCAGTCGGTAAGCGTGTACTGATACCGTATTTAAGCCAGTGGCAACACTTGTAAACGCTCCCTTTTTTTGCCAAGTACTCCCTTAGATTGCCCAAAAATCAGGCAATTAAGCTTTGGCTGGTACAAATTACAGCTTAAGATAAAACGCAGGGGGAGAGGGGTTATTGTTAAAAATTTATACATCTTTAAAATCGAGTTCTAAATTGTCCTCAAGCTGCTGGTGTGTTTGCTTTAAAAAATAGATGGCGATCAGGATTCCAAGTAGATCGGCGAGGAAATCATAAAAGTCGGCACTTCGATTTATTGGAAGAAAATGTTGGAGTAATTCAATACTGAGCCCAAATCCAATTCCCGCCAGAAGATCAATGCTCCAGAATGAAGTGGGAGTTCGGGTGTAGGAAAACCGAACCAGCCCGAATAGATAAGTCCATCCCCCGAAAACAATGATGTGGGCAATTTTATCAAATTGGGGAAAATCCGTCTTGGTCAACTTGTCTGATGGCAAAAGGGTTAACAGTAGGATGGAGGCTGTCACCGCTATGGTGAGCACCAATAGTAATCGTCGGTGCCGGTATAAGTATGTGAGTAGCCTGGGAATCATATTAAATCGAGAGGTTCAAGCTGATGTATCGAAGCGTTCGAGTTCTGTCTGTATAGGTCGGTTTTCTTTTTTCCATTCAACAGGGCGTGAACACAAGCTAATGTCGTTTGGTCGGTCATCATCCAGCAGGCCCCAATTTTGCCGGCTAACACATCCCCGAAACCTGCCCGGGAATAGACTCGGGTGTCGTATCCGGTGATAAAAGTCGGACTTTTCGGAGAAGTCAGTAGCACAGGGTTCCCTTTTGATAAAATAGTTATGCCTTGTTCATCGCTGAGTGCTCGTGCTTTTTCAAGGCGGTCCAGATCGTCTTTCAGGGAAGTATCCAGTAGACGATTGAACTCCCCTGGATGCGGCGTAATAATCAGCTCCTGGTCTTCCCTGACTTCCCAATTTCTTCGGGACAAGCACCATAATCCGTCTGCATCCATGATCAGGGAACCGGTATATTGAGCTAGCAATTGATGGGTCAGTTCCACGGTTTCGGATTCACGTCCAATGCCAGGACCAAATATGACTTTTCCGGGTTTCGATGCTACAATATCCAGAATTTCCTGGAGATGCCGGGATTTAAAATGATAATCCTCATGGTCGCCTACAGGACGGGTAATTACCTGGGTCAGTTTGGTTTCGAAAACGGGTAAAAGTCCCCGGGGACAAACAAGTACGACGGCACCGATTCCTTCTTTCCAGGCACTTTTAGCCGCCATCACGGCCGCCCCGGTTAACCCTTCGGATCCGGCGATGACATAGAGAATCCCGCGTTCGTATTTATGCCGGGCCGGTTCTCGTTCTATGGGAAAGTTGTCATCCACCCACGATTCGTCGATCAACACCGATTGGAAATCCTTTTTTAAATAATTTGGGAACGGGAGATCGCAATACACCGGTTCACCGGCAACTTGCGGGCCCTCATTCAGATAAAATCCCTGTTTAAGGGCACCGAAAGTGAAGGTGCAATCGACTTTCATGGCCTGACCCATAATTTTACCGCTGTCGGCGTTCAGGCCGGTGGGAACATCGATTGCATACTTTTTCGTATCTTGTGAGTTGGCCCACTCCACGGCTTTTTGATAATCGCCTCGCAATTCGCTGTCCAGACCGGTTCCCAGCATGCCGTCGATGAGGAAGTCATAGTCGCCCTCAAGGTTTTTCGGGTTCCAGTGCTCGATCGTGTGAATTAAATCCCGGTGAGGTTCTTGCCGGCTCATTTTCTGGATTAACGCAAAATTCGCTTCGGTGTCAGCCGACAAATCATCTGTCCCGCTGATAAAAACAAGGGTTGCCTCTATATTATACTGCACAAGATATCGGGCAACCACCAGTGCATCTCCGCCGTTGTTGCCTTTTCCGCAAAGAATAAGCCCGTGGGCACCGGTGGGTTGTTTAGCGAGGATCTGTTCGGCCGTTTTGCTGCCGGCTACTTCCATAAGGGTATAACCGGGAATACCGAAGTCTTCGATCGTCCTGCGGTCCAGGTCCTGGCTCTCTTCCGCGGTGCAGATATAATGGGTATGTGGTATGTTAAATAGCTTCATGACGGATCAACGAGTTCATTAAAAGCCGCCGTTTTTATGTTTAATAGGCACGAGCAAATAGCACTTTTTGATCAGAGGGGTCCCCGGTATAAATACATTTGCCCGGTTCGCCTTCTTCAAGGGGGATGAGTCGGATGGTGGCCTTGGTTTCGTCTTTGATTTTTTCTTCGGTCTCCGCACGGCCATCCCAGTGAGCGTAGACAAAACCACCTTCTTTGATACGCTTCTTGAACGTTTCGTAATCATCCACTTCGTAGGTGTTGTCCTCAACACGTTTTTTCGCCTGGTCATACAGGCTTTCCTGGATCGTCTCCAGCAGCGATTCGATTCGCTTTCCAAGGCCTTCACGGTCTACGATATTTTTATCAAGGGTATCCCGACGGGCAAGTTCCACATTGTTGTTTTCGATATCCCGCGGTCCAATGGCTATGCGTAAGGGCACCCCCTCGGCCTCGTGCTGAGCGAATTTATATCCGGGATTCTGTTGATCCCGATCGTCGAGCTCAATACGAATCCCCAGCTCGTCCAGTTCCCGGTAAACCCCGTCACAATATTCAAGCACTTCCCGTTTCTGCTCGTCATTTTTCCAGATGGGTACAATGACAACCTGGGTAGGGGCCAGTTTGGGAGGAAGTACCAGTCCGTTGTCATCTGAGTGCGTCATGATAAGTCCTCCGATTAGCCGCGTGGATACGCCCCAGCTGGTAGCCCATACATGCTTATGCTGACCATCCGTATCCTGGTAGGTGACATCGAAGGCTTTGGCAAAATTCTGCCCGAGAAAATGCGAGGTCCCGGCTTGAAGGGCTTTGTTGTCCTGCATCAGGGATTCAATGCAGTAGGTTTCAACGGCCCCGGCGAAACGTTCAGACTCCGTTTTGGTCCCTTTGATCACCGGCATAGCCATAAAATCTTCGGCAAAAGTTCGATAGACCTCCAGCATCTGCTCGGTCTCTTCAACGGCTTCTTCCTTGCTGGCGTGTGCCGTGTGACCTTCCTGCCATAAAAATTCCATCGTTCGCAAAAACAGCCGCGTTCGCATCTCCCAGCGGACTACGTTCGCCCATTGGTTAATCAGGATAGGCAGATCTCGGTACGATTGAATCCAATCGCGATAGGAGTTCCAAATAATGGTTTCGGAGGTTGGACGAACTATCAGTTGTTCATCCAGTTCGCTTTCGGGATCCACTTCAAGCCCGTCCTTGCCGCTCTTCAATCGACTGTGGGTGACAACAGCGCATTCCTTCGCAAATCCCTCAACATGTTCAGCTTCCCGCGATAGAAATGATTTGGGGATAAACAGAGGAAAGTATGCATTTTCATGACCGGTATCCTTGAACATCCGGTCGAGGGCGTCACGCATGTTTTCCCAAAGGGCATACCCGTTTGGGCGTATAACCATGCAACCCCGAACCGGTGAATAATCCGCCAGCTTAGCATGTTTTATGACATCCAGGTACCACTGAGAATAGTCGTCGTCGCGATTGGTAATATTTTGAGCCATGAGACTGCTGTATTACAGTTGATTGATTAATCGATTCAAATTGAAGGTTAGATAACGGGCTTACCCGTATCGTAAAATTTATTAAAAGGTTTATACAGCGCTGATAACAAAGCTAAAAATAGCATGAATCCGCCTAGACGCAAAACTTTTCAATGTAAGATAACCATTGTAATTTGAGTTTGTTGCATATTAAATAGGTGCAAACGAAACGGCCAGGCAAAAAATATCACATCCTTCATTTACGGCTTATATAAAATTTGTTATATTAGCGTTCGTTTCGTTGCTCCGAGTGTAAAAATTGGATGGCGTGGTAGCTCAGACGGTTAGAGCGTCGGATTCATAACCCGGAGGTCGGCGGTTCGAATCCGCCCCACGCTACTATATATTGACTATAGTCCGGATTTTGATTTGTGGGAGCAGCTTCGTTTGGTGCTGCCCGGGAAATTCGGGCTTCATATCCCCGAAGAGTTGCGGGGGATAATAGACAACCGCCGCCCGCCCGTATTTCTGAAGTCTCGTTAGATTCTATATCTTCTTAACTATTTTTCAACTATTATTTTTGATCCGACATTAAAGCATCTGCGGTTAAACTTATGGCCTGGAAAAGAACACATACCTGTGGCGATTTAAATATTGAACATGAAGGCGAAGAAGTCGTGCTCAACGGATGGGTGGATACCCGGCGCGATCTCGGAGGGGTTATATTTATTGACTTGCGAGATCGATACGGTATTACTCAAATAGTATTTCGGGAAGAGGATGACGAACTGCATTCCCGGGCCGAGGAGTTGCGGCGTGAGTATGTTGTGGGGGTAAAGGGAGTGGTGGAAGCACGCTCCGACGAGAATGTCAATCCAGATTTGCAGACGGGTGAAATTGATATCAACGTCAGCGAATTGCTAGTGTATAGTGAAGCGGAGACGCCCCCTTTTGAAATCAAGGACGATATCGGAACCAGTGAGGACCTGCGTATGAAGTATCGCTACCTCGACCTGCGCCGCCGGGCCCTGACCGACAACCTGATGTTGCGTTCGCGTTCTTATCAATCCATTCGCAACTATTTTCATGATCTCGACTTTGCAGAGGTGGAAACACCGGTGCTTATGCGGAGCACCCCGGAAGGAGCTCGTGATTATCTCGTTCCGAGTCGCGTTAATCCCGGTAAATTTTTCGCCCTGCCGCAAAGTCCCCAGACGTATAAACAGACCCTGATGGCCTCTGGGTTCGATCGATATTTCCAGATCGTTAAGTGCTTTCGGGATGAGGATCTTCGGGCCGATCGTCAACCGGAGTTTACACAGATCGATGTCGAGATGTCTTTCATCGATGAAGAAGATGTTTTCGAAATGACCGAAGGACTCATGAAGCAGCTCTTTGAGGAGGTGTCCGATCGTGAAGTCTCGGTCCCGTTTGACCGCATGACCTACCAGGAGGCACTTACCACTTATGGGACAGATAAGCCGGATACCAGATTCGACCTCAAGTTCAAGAATTTCTCGGACCTGGTTGCAGATTCAGAATTCCGCATCTTCTCACAAACGGTTGAAGAGGGAGGAGCTGTAATCGGATTCAACCTGCCGGGTGAAGGTGACATGGGCCGGGGAGAATTGGATCGGCTGACCGAGCGAGTTCAAGAAGAAACCGGCGCCGGTGGACTTATCTATATTAAAGTCAACGAAGACGAGATTAAATGCAGTGTTGGCAAGTTTTTGACGGAAGAAACCATCCGGCAAATGATCGATCAGGCAGGTGCCGAGAATGGGGACCTGGTATTAATTCTTGCCGGTCCGACTCCGACGGTCTATGAACAACTGGGGACCCTGCGTCTCATGATGGGAAATGATTACGATCTAATTGATCGGGATCAGGATCATTTTCTCTGGGTCACGGATTTCCCGCTGCTTGAGTGGGATGATGACGCAGGACGCTATGTGTCCCTGCACCATCCGTTTACAGCACCACAGACGAGGGACCTTGATAAACTTGAAAATAAACCGCAAGAAGTACTTTCCAGGGCGTATGACCTGGTATTGAATGGCAAAGAAATCGGGGGCGGCTCCATTCGTATACATCAGGCTGACCTGCAGGAGAAAATGTTTGATGTGATGGATATAGATCGCGGAGAAGCTCGGGATAAGTTTGGTTTTCTGATGGAGGCCTTTCGATACGGGACACCCCCGCACGGTGGAATCGCACTGGGACTCGACCGAATTATTATGCTGCTGGCCGGTGCCGACAGCTTGCGGGATGTGATCGCATTCCCGAAAAACAAAAGTGCCCAGAGTTTGATGGACAACGCACCAAGCTATGTGGAAAAGGATCAGCTGGACGAATTGCATATTGATTTGAAAGACTGGGTGGAAAAACAGAAAAAAGAGGAATTGGCTGAAAGCCAGCAGAAAAGCAATAGTTAATTCTTCATGGAGTAACCAAAAATTATATGAAAGCAGTCGGGATAGACGGATGTCCGATGGGTTGGTTGGCCGTTGATTACAATCGAACGGATCAACCTTTCTGGATTATTCAGTCGGAAGAAGAGTTGAAGAAAACGTTGCAGCAATATGATCGTATCTTCATTGATATTCCCATCGGTATCCCGGATGATGAGTATACCCGGAAGTGTGATGAAAAGGTGCGGGTGGAGCTGGGGACCGATTACCAGGCCAGTATATTTAATCCACCCGTACGTTCCGCTCTCTACGCGCCCACCTACGCAGAGGCCTGTATTCAGAGCTATTCTCTTACCAACAAAAAGGTTTCCCTGCAGTCGTGGAATATCTCCGGTAAAATCAAGCAGGTGGATCAGCTGCTGCAGCAAGATACTTCCTTGCGAGATAAAGTGTTTGAGAGCCATCCTGAATTATTATTTCGCATCCTGAATGGGTGGGAGTCGGTGCAGCAAAAAAAGCAGACCAGGAAGGGATTGAAGCACCGGTTGAACCTTCTGAAAAATGTGCAGGAGAAAAGTGAGTCGATTTATCGTCAGTTGAAAGAAAGATTCCGTCGCAAGGAAGTAGCTGAAGATGATATGGTCGATGCGATGGTACTGGCTCACTTTGCCCGCATATCTGTTGATGCAGAGATTCATTCTTTCCCGGAAGAACCTCCGGTTGATTCAAAGGGATTACCAATGGCTATCCACTACGTGGATCATCAGGCATAGAATGATCGCTTTATCGAGAGGATGGCTCCGAGATCTTTAAATTGTCCGGCTTTTTTGCAGTAGAATTGTGAAAGTCCGACAGCCTCCTAGTTAAAGATTCCTGCCTAGTTCCAGGCACTTAATGGTTGAGTTTCAATCCTCATCGTTGAGTATATTCTTGTATTTGACTCCTGCTTTGTACACACGGTTGATGCCATTGAAGGCAGCTGTTCTAAATGCTTCGCTGTAGGAGGGATAGTTTAATACATGGCGTATGAAGTAGCGAATATCACCATCGTAGGCCATGACCGATTGACCAACATGGATGAGGTCGCAGGCCTGAGCTCCAATGATGTGGACTCCCAGGAGTTTCAGGGATTGGGTGTCAAATACCAGTTTAAGCATTCCTTTGCGGTGGATGCTGAGATCCGCCTGGGTGGTATTCTTGAAATAGGCACGTCCAATAGTGTAATCGATATCTTGTTCTTTGGCTTCTTCCTCGGTTAGTCCGATATGGGATATTTCGGGTATGGAATGAATACCGTGAGGAAAATTGGCCGGTTCGTCGGGAGTCGGGACACCAAACATGTGACAGGCTGCACGTCGTCCCTGCGAAAAGGAAGCCGATGCCAATGAAGGGAATCCAATGACGTCTCCCGCCGCATAGATGTTCTCTATATTAGACTGATAATGGTCATTTACTTTGATGAAGCCGCTCTTATCTGTTGGCAGTGAGATATTGCGGAGACCAACATCCTCGGAATTGGGATGGCGATGACCAATGTACAAGACGTGCTCTGCTTCAATGACTCGGGTCTCTTCGGGTTGATCAATATGGTGATAACGGGCCTCGGTGCAAACCCGAAGTGGATTAAAATCCACGTCATCCAGGGTCACGTTGTTTCGGACGGTTATTTGGTTTTCTTCTATGGTCTCTTCCAGGATTTCCTTGATTTCATGGTCCAGGAAAGTCAAATAATCGGATTTATTGTTAAGAATAGTTACCCGGGTGCCCATCAAAGCAAAAATAGTAGCATACTCGATGGCATTTACGCCCGCTCCGGCAATAACCAGGCGCCTCGGAATATGCGTAAGTTCGAGCAAAGACTGATTATCCAGAATCTTGTCATGATCGATCGTAAAATCGGTCGGAGGGGTCGGACTGCTTCCGGTCGATATCAGTATGTTATCCCCGGTAAACGATTCCGTTTCACCATTCTGTTTAGTTACTTCGACCGTCTGTGAATCTTCGAGGCGCCCAAATCCGTGGACGACATCAACGTGGTTTTTATCGAGATACCGTTGAATACGGTCATTTTCCCGTTCAATAATTTCATCCTTGAATTGAAGCAGATCCTTCATCTTAAAACGGTCATACGGCTTTTTTTCCTCCTGGAAGCCGAATTGCGACTGAAATTCGTGAATGGTACGGGCTGCTTCCCGTAAAGCTTTGCTGGGAACGGTACCTGTGTTGATCCACGTTCCGCCTAAGTAGTTCGGATTGGCTTCGACTACCAATACCTTCTTTTCCAATTTTGAGCTTTGCATCGCGCATGCGAACCCTGCGGGGCCGCTGCCGAGAATTATGACGTCATAATTTGTGGACATATATCAAACAGTACAGGTCTGGAAAGTTAAAATAATGTGGTTTGCAATAAATTTTATAAGACTATAGCGTTGCTTTCGTTAAAGCACATGAATGAAGAAATTAGTATAAGAATCTTCCATCTATATTGAAATAGAGGATTATGAGGAGTTTGTCGGCTATTTTCACCTATAAATTCTTTATGAAAGGGTCGATAGCTCATTCATTATTAAAACGGTAAACACTAATCAATCAAAAAACAGGGAGTAAATAATGGCTTACACATTACCTGATCTGCCCTATGACTATGACGCATTGGAGCCTCACATTGATGAACGAACCATGAAAATTCATCATGGTAAGCACCATCAAGGCTATACAAATAAGTCGAATGCGGCACTAGAGGGTACTGAATTTGAAGATAAGCCGATCAAAGAAGTGCTGCGAAACATTAATGACGTGCCGGAGGATATCCGACAAAAAGTGATTAATGCTGGCGGGGGATATGCAAATCACAATCTGTTTTGGTCCATTATGTCACCAAACGGCGGCGGAGAGCCTGCCGGTGATGTGGCAAATGCGATCAATAAAAAGTTCGGAAGTATTACCGACTTCCAGGATCAGTTTACACAGACGGCCCTGGGTCGTTTCGGTTCTGGATGGGCATGGCTTTGCGTTGACGGAAGCGGCGACTTGAAAATGCTTTCCACCCAGAACCAGGATAGTCCTCTCATGAACGGACTGACACCGATCTTTGGGTTGGATGTCTGGGAGCATGCTTATTACCTGAAATACCAGAATCGTCGACCCGATTATGTGGAGGCATTCTGGAACGTAGTGAACTGGGACCAGGTTGAGAAGAATTTCCAGAAGGCTAACTAGAGCTCCATATAGTAGATAGTAGTAAATCCCCCAATTAAAAAGGCGTCCCCATTTTCCGGGGACGCCTTTTTTAGTTGATGTAGTTCGAGTTTGGTATCGGGGGCTTATTTATCCTCGGATGCAGTCAATTTGAGATTGAACCAGGCATCTTGTGCGTCAGCTATTTGATCCAATCGCTGCTGCATTTGACCGCGATCCCGTCGCCGTCCATAAGGACCATAGTTCGGATGCTGTTGACTTAAATCGACGGTCGTGGATTCATCATTATAATTGTGCTGAGGCGGCTCAATAGTGAATCCAACATGAATGGATTGGGCTTTAGAGGGAACCACGGCAAACTGTTGTGTCTTGGTGCTTTTAAGGGGAATGCTCATTTCCAATTGAATACGGTTGTGAAGTCTTTCACGAGCAACTTGAATTCCCTGGGCTTCAAGTCGGCTCATGTTAACGATCGTTTCTTCAGCGGTTGCTTTTTTATGCTGTTTCTGCGTAATAAGTACTTTTTTATAATTTTGTTCTTTTAGCCTTTCCAGCAAATCCTGGTTTTCCGGCTTCTGGAGCCAATCGCGGTTATTCTTGAACTTTTGATACTCCCCCGGCCTCTGCTTTAAAAAGTTAAAGGCACCTACAGGATAAGTAATGCCGAGCGATTTTTTATTCTCCCGGCTGGAACTGAGGTAGACCGTGAAGCCGGTGTTTTCTACAATACTATTATACTGTACGCTTTTCATGTTTACATACAAATAAAGCTTCTCATCATCGTGCGCCGCATAATATTCAAACGCATTGCTCTCTTTTATAAGTGCTTTGGAGCGGGGCCAATCTGATAGATCACCGTCTATTTTAAGCTCTTGGTTTACATTAGTGGATACAAACGTTTGACTGCTGCCGCAGGAACTGAGAAATAAGCTGAATCCCGCTATGAATGTGATAAGACCGATCAGGCGGAACCTGAAAATGAACCACGAGGAACTATCCATATGAATTTGAGATATCTATTTTAATGTTCGTTTCCTCAATAAGCTATTGAGTGTCGATTGATGTGATGTTTATATAATAACGTCTGTGAATTTACTGAAAAACAGGCTTAACTTTTTAGTGGTCTATAATAAACTGCACACCTTTATAGTTGTTAATGGCAAGGTATGTCTTTAAACGCACAGAGTAGTATTGGATTGTGAATCGAAATGCGTACATTGTACCGTTAATAAGAATTAAACAAATTTAAAAGCATGCAATTTGGACAAGGAATTGGACCCGATACGGACTGGATGCGTAAAGAACTTACGGATCTGGGCGTAGAAGAACTTACGACCCCGGAAGAAGTGGATAATGCAATGGAGGAGTATAACGACGGCACCATGCTGCTGGTGATTAATTCTGTCTGTGGTTGTGCAGCCGGCAATGCTCGTCCGGCCGTAAAGACGGCTCTGGATCATGAGCATACGCCGGATTATATGACTACGGTGTTTGCCGGACAGGATAAGGAAGCCACAGAACGAGCTCGATCATACTTTAGTGATTATCCTCCTTCGTCACCTGCTTTCGCTTTCTTTAAAGACGGTGAAATTAAAGCGATGATTCCGCGCCACCGTATCGAGCGTCGAACGAAAGAGCAGATTGCAAAAGATCTGACCATGGTGTTTGACGCTTATTGTGAAGTTGAGTCAGAAGCTTAATATATATCCCCCGGTATATATCACCTCCGGGGGATCTCTTCATCCATGCCTATCAAGAACTTCCGCTGCGGTGTAGCGAGGCGGAAAAGTCGATCTCTTCCCCTTCCTTAGTCAGCTTAACACCTTCCGGATGTGACTTTTTCCCATTGGGACCATATTCCAGGATGGTGTTCGACAGCTCTTCGTCGCTGCGATCACTTCGTGCAATCCGGGGTTCATCTTTGTGGAAACTGTCGACATGCAGGGTCCGGGTAGGAAACGCAAATTCAACGCCGATATCTTTGGCCAGTCGCATGATTTCAAGGAAGAAATTATGGCGTTGCTGCATTTCGTCACTCCATGTGGGAACCTTGAGGAAACAGTATACTAATATATCAAGTGAGTGGGCCCCATAATCATAAAAATGAACCTCGTAAAAATCTTTTCGCATATGTTCGTTTGCCCGGATGATCGCTTTGATACCTTCTACAAATGCTTCCATTTGTTCGGGCATAGTACTGTAGGTTAAACTAAGGGTGGTTTTAATCCGCCGGTACTCCCGCAAACCCAGGTTGTCGATTTCCGCATCGGCGAGCTTCGCATTGGGAACACTTACGACCGAATTATAAAAGGTCCGCACCCGGGTGGACCGAAATCCTACCTCTTCCACCGTCCCTTCTACATCGGTGGTTTTAACCCAATCTCCCACCACAAAGGGTTTATCCATAAATATGGTGAGAGAACCAAAAAAGTTGGCCAGCGTATCGCGCGCCGCAAGGGCAAACGCCAGGCCGCCCAGCCCGAGACCGGCAAGCAGTGAGGCTACGTTGATACCCTGGTTTTGCAATACGAGCAGTACTCCGAATACGAGGATAAAAATCTTGGTGGTCTTTCGCAGTAACGGGACCAGTTGATCGTCCAATACGCTGTCCGTTTTGGCGGTTTGTTCGTGTAGGTAGTCGGATACTACATTAGCCAGTTTATATAAGAGCCAGATAACCCCGACTGAAATGGCAATTTCCAGCGCGGGAGCAAGATAGTAATTTATGTCGCCCCCCAGGTGAAGAAATGAGTAGGTGGCACCGAAATACAGCATCATAAATGTGTATCCGCTCGGCTTCTCAACTTCAGTTAGCAGGGTGTCATCCCAATGAGATCGGGTTTTTTGAGTCAAGCGTCTAAGATAATTGGATAATATAAATTCAAAAATCTTGCGAAAGACGAACCCGAATAATATCCAGACGAATATGCCTGCCAGCTGCCATATCTTGATGCCAACCCATTCATTGTGCATGAAGGGAGGTAGGTTATCCAGGATTAAATCAACAAATACAGAAAAGGTGCTGCGATAAATTTGCGGAATACGTTCGACCGTTGTCTCCGAGAAGACCCAGAGGGAGTCATGTCGGACAACACTAACTTCGGGAAGCTCTGAAAATGGTTTATATTGGGCTAACCCGGATAAGCTATCTCTGAAATTGGGATCGCCGGGAACATTTTTGTAGTCTATAGACAGCCCCCTGGCGTTGATTATATCCTGCAGTTTTTTGGCCAGTTCCAGCTTGTGTGAGGGGGAGCCGCCGGCTAGTTTCATAGTTTTGGCAACCAGGTCGGGGCGCTGATGGCCCTCTTGCTGCCAATAGAAAAACGTATGCAGTGTTCGTCGGGGAGACTTATAGAATTCTACCTCGCCGGTAGTATAAAGTTGTGTTGAGTCCGGTTGCTGCCCGTTAGATGGAGAAACAACAAAAACGGAAGTAACAAAGAGTACAAAAATTCGTACAACGTATTTATAATACATGGATCACCTTTATTTTATTGGGATTTTCCGGCGTATATCGACTATATAAAATAAATATCGAATCGATTAAATTTGGATTTTCTAAAAACGCTGTTTGGTAAACATCGGTTAAAAATTTGGTTGGCCGTCGGGGTAGTGGGCTTGGTGGTATTTCTGTTGTTGAATCACCAAGTTAACTTTAATGCCGACATAGAGCAGGACCACAGTCGGAAAGAGGTGGAGCAGAACACCTCCCGGACTGCTCAACAGTTGGGGTTTTCGATCGACTCCCTGGCTACCATTTATCAACATATCGACTATGAAGACAATATAGAAAAAAAGAATGGGGATTGGCCGCCAACTTTGGGGGGATGGAATGCCGTAATTGGATCGTCGGTGGAGGATATAGGTTCCTTCTCCGGCAGTCACGAACAGGTTTATGATCGATATGGGTATTTGCAGGTAACGTATGCCCGCTGGGGGCAGGTTGTCGCCCTGCAATCGAAAGAAGATAAGCCGAATCCGACATTTGTCGCTCACGATTCGTTGCTCGCAGCGGTTCGTAAAGTGGTGAATGATATTTTTACATATGATCTGGGGGGTTATAAGCTTCAAAGTGTCCATGCCCCGGAAGAAGCTCCGGACTCACTCCGACAAGACAGCAGCAGAGCCATCGATGTGAATCGGGATGATAGGGCCGAGGGAACAGTATTCGTCTGGCGTAGTAAATCTTCATCTGCGAATACCAGGACTCCCCAAAAACTGACACTGGAAGTGGAACCTGAATTTCGTCATGCCTCCGACAGTTTGTCCAGTTTTGAATATGGTATTGGAATTCGCCGCTTTGAGGCTGCTTTTCCGAATGAAAAGGAGCCCGGTACGGTCACTGATGCTTCCAACCTTTCCATTTTACTGACCTATGCCTCGATAGCCATATTGATAGTTTTAATATTTGTCGTCGGATTCAGGCAAATATTGCAGGGACAGGTAGATTGGCGCAGGGCTTCAATAATAATGACGGCATCAGGTATTATTATCTTCCTGGGACGTTCAGTGTACCTGATGGATGTGTACGGTACGTTTCTGTCAGGCAGTGCGGAAGCTGTAGTTTTGGCGGGGCAGCTTGTAAGTTCGGTGGTGATGGGGCTGTTTGCTGCAATAGCCTATATTGGATGGGAAGCTCTGGCACGCAAGCAAGACCAGGCACAGGTAAATCTGGTTGATGCCTTTTGGAAGAAACGCCTGTTCTTCAGAGAAACCGGAGAAGCCATTATCAGGGGATTTTCGAACGCGTTTATCCTGGCCGGGGGATTCGTCTTGTTGTTATACGTTGGTGATTTTTTCTACTACCAAACGCCCACAGTTTTGACCGGAACGGTAATAAGTAGTAGTTACCCGTGGCTCACGCTCATACTGGCTTCACTGGTTAATATATTACTTGTCAGTCTGGCCTATTTCGGTGTTATATTCAGTTACCTGAAGTCGTTGTTCAATTCAGTTTATGTTCAATATTTATCGGGTATAATCGTGGTGGGCTTCCTGATGTTGGAACCCGGCTTAATGTTTGCGACGAACGCCGGTTATGCTATAGAATATCTTGTTTTTTTAGCCCTGGCTTCCTATCTGATATTCGTATTCAGGCAGTATGGAATCGTTACTTTGTCAATATGCTGGACGGTATTTTTGAGCCTGGTTGTGACAGCAGCTTTTTGGGAATCCAACTCGGCAATATTGATGCGAACAGGATGGGGACACGTCGTGTTAATGGGGCTCATTTTTCTCTTTGGCGCCGCTGCTTACCGTTATGGCAATTCGGTGAAGGAACTGGACGGATACATCCCCGAATATGAGGAGCGTATCGCCCATCAAATGAGAGTAGAAAAAGAAATTGAAATAGCTCGTGAAAGCCAGTTTAAACTGATGCCCGTAAAAGCTCCTGAAATCGAGGGTATCGATATTTATGGATTTTTTATGCCCTCTTTCGAAGTTGGGGGCGATTACTTTGATTATGTCGTGTGCAACAGTGAAAATGAGAATGACGGGGATAAGGCCATCGCTTTTACCATTGCCGATGTCTCCGGCAAGGCGATGAAAGCGGCTATGCAGGCGGTTTTTACAAGTGGACTGCTGCTATCGCGGCTTCATGAAGATACCCCGGCTACGATTCTGCGAGAAATTTGTCCCACCATCTACGGCCGAACCGATCCGAAGACTTTTATCACGTGCCTGGTGGGGCGTTATGAGATTAATTCCCGTAAGCTTTGTCTCTCGAACGCAGGCCATTGTCGCCCTATTTTAAAACGAAACGGTACGGCCGCCTTTATCCATACCGATGATCCCCGGCTGCCGCTGGGCGTTAGACGTTCGGTTTCGTATAAAGAAAAGTCCCTAACGCTGCAGCCGGGCGATTTTCTCCTGCTTTATTCTGATGGCATGCCGGAGGCAATGGATAAAGAGGGAAATCGGCTGGGGTATGATGAATTGCTCAGCCTAATCGAGCAAATTGACTCGGATGTGATGAAAGCCAGCGAGATAGCACAAGAACTTAAACATAGGATTCAAAAGTTCTCGGATCACCAGCTGGCAGATGACACGACATTGATTTGCCTGAAAACCTGATGAGTTGGAATAAGGGTATGGGGTGAAGGTCCCGCTCCCCTCTTCCCATAGGTCGGCTGAGAACTTATATTGCTTTTTGTTTTGATTATTAATGGAACTTTATCACTTTAAAGGTTTGCAAAATTTTAATTAAAGGAGTGCTATATGGCTGAATCAGAATATTATGATATTAATATTCCTCCCCAGATAAAGAAACTGGGTAATTATATGTCGACCATCATCATAGGAGTAGTCATTCTCATCCTGGGATATTTAACCATTTTCCAGGTAAACCCCGAGGAAGTGGGCGTTATTACCCGCTTTGGAAGCTTTAACCGGGTCGTCGAGCCGGGATTGAATTTTAAGGTTCCAATTATGGAAAAAGTGGAGATTGTGCCCGTGCAACGCCAGTTAAAGGAAGAATTCGGATTTCGTACGACCCAGGCTGGCGTCCAGACCCGTTACAGCCAACAGGATTTTTCAAAGGAATCGCTGATGTTGACGGGCGACCTGAACCTTGCCAATGTAGAGTGGGTCGTCCAATATCGGATTATGGATCCCTATAAATATCTTTATGAGGTTCGCAACCCTCGCAACAGTCTTCGGGATATAACCGAATCGTCGATGCGAGAGGTCGTGGGAGACCACACCGTGAATGAGGTATTAACGGTGGGACGTACTGAAGTGGCAAGTAAAGCCCATGAAATGATTCAGCGACTGGCTAATGAGTATAGTACCGGCATCAATGTTGAACAGGTGGTGCTGCAGGATGTGAATCCACCGGGACCGGTCAAGGATGCCTTTAACAAAGTGAATGAGGCACAACAACAGAAAGAAACCTTGATCAATGAGGCGAAATCGGCTTATAACAAGGTCATCCCGAGAGCCCGTGGTCAGGCCCAGGAAACGATTCAAAAGGCTGAGGGTTACGCTATTGAACGAGTGAACAATTCCCAGGGTGAAGTGGCACGGTTTAACGAACTCTACGATGAGTATATCGAGGCCCCGGCGGTAACCAAACAACGAATCTACCTGGAAACGATGGTGAATTTCATTCCGAAATTGGGTAATAAGATTATCACAGACCAGGAAGGAAATGGAGTCTTGCCGTTGCTGCAAATGCAGATGAAAAAACAGTCGCTTCCTTCAAGCGCTTCTTCCTCCTCACCCAGCCAAAATTAGGTTTTAACAAGTACAGATATTATGAAAAACTTCAAAACAATAATTTCCGTAGTAATTGTAGCAGTATTAGTGGCGGTTGCCCTTGATGGCATGTTCATTGTTAATGAAAAGCAGCAAGCCGTGATTACACAATTCGGTAGACCGGTAGGAGACGCCATTCAGGAACCGGGACTCAAATTTAAAATTCCATTTATCCAAAAAGTGCACTTGTTTGACTCCCGTTATCTCGAGTGGGATGGAGATCCGAACCAGGTGCCGACCAAGGATAAAAAATTTATTTTTGTGGATACCTTTGCCCGCTGGCAAATTACCGACCCGCTTCAGTTCTTCAAGCGAATGGGGACAGAGCGAAGCGCTCAATCCCGGTTGGATGATATCCTGGACGGGGAAACCCGAGATCAAGTGGCTAATCATGACCTGGAGGAAGTCGTTCGTTCTTCAAACCGTCAACCCATGTCGGCTGGTGCCATTGTGGAAATTGTGGAAGATACGCTCTCCCGAATAACGGTGGGGCGGGATTCCATTCAGAAAATTATCCAGATACGTGGAAATGAAAAAGCCGCGGAGCTTGGGGTCAAAGTTCATGATTTTCGTATCAAGCGTATTAATTACGTGGAAGACGTCCGTCAACAGGTATACGAGCGAATGAGAAGTGAACGGAACCGTATCGCCGATAAGTTTATATCGGAGGGACAAGGTGAAGCGTCCCGCATTAACGGACAAAAGGAAAAAGAACTGCAGCAAATTCGATCCGAGGCTTTCCGTAAAGCAGAAGAAATTAAAGGAGATGCTGACGCCAAAGCGGCAGCAATTTACAACCGGGCCTACAACAAGTCGTCCCAGTCACGGGAGCTCTACCGGTTTACCAAGACGATGGATGCCTATGAGAAGACCGTAGACCAAAATACATCTTTGATCCTGTCAACCAACAGCGACTTCTATCAATATATACAGGATATCACCAAATAAATTAACGGACCTTCCCCCTTTGGAGGGGGAAAGAGTTCCGACAACAGTCGGAACCAGGGGGAGGACAAAGCTCTCCAATACCTCAACCATAATCTGGAGTTTGTGCGGGGAAATGGTCTATCCCAAAAAAGTTTGGAACAGGACCAGGGGGAGAACCGATCACTCGCTGTGCTCGTGAAGGTGAAGGGTGAAAGCCGAAAGGTGAAAGAGTAAACATCCTCTTTAGGGGCTTCTTCCCGGATAGTAGGGAGAGGCTCCGACCAAAGTCGGGAATGAAAGGGAGAAAATCCGGGCTAGGAGGGATGCAATCCATCGTAACAACACTTCCAGTTCAATTCCCTGTGTTAACGCTCAGGACAAAACGTCCAACGGGTCAATCTAACCATTTTCAAACTCATCCCGCATACTCTCGATTTCTTGTTGAGCTAGCCTGCGACTTTCTTTGGTATTAACGGTTGCCTCAAGTTTCATCAACAGGTGATATAAACCGAGGTGCACGCGCGTACTGTAAATAAAATGCCGCGAACCGCGGGTTTCCCTCAAAATGGGCATCTGTCGAGCGTATTGATTGATCCGTTTTTTGAAGTCAGGATCACCGAAGTCAAATTGATCGTGTTGGTATGGGGAGGCAAATGCGTCCGCATAATTACGGCAAAACTCATAAAATTGTTGCTCTTTTTCGGAATCGCCGGGATCCTTCCGAATGATACCCAGTTTAAGATATAGTTTCTTGACATCTTCTGGATCATGATGCAGGTGGGTGGGTAGTAATTTTAAATAATTATAGTAGAAATCCCGGGGAAAAGATTTAACACAGCCAAAGTCGATGATGCCCAGTCGTTCGTCCGGCATAAATAGAAAGTTTCCGGGATGGGCATCGGCATGAATGGGGTCCGATTGCTTGATTTGGGCATGGAAAAAATCCCACATCAGCTGACCAAAAAGATTTTTCTTTTCTTGCGGGGGATCTTGTTCCAGGAATTCATTAATATGCTTGCCTTCCAGGTAGCTCATGGTCAACACTTTCCCGGTTGAGTATGATTGATACCAGCGTGGAGTGACAAATTGCTCGGTGTTGAAGCGCCTGGCAAAACGATCAATTTGCTGCCCTTCATGTTGATAATCGGTTTCTTCCATCAATCGGTCCTGGACTTCCTGGAAATAATCGTCGATATCCCCCTTGATAAAACGCTTGAAGATCATTTTGGCCATTCGAAGGTCACTTTCGATGGTATCCCGGACATTGGGATACTGAATTTTTACCGCCAACGGGGTTCCATCTTCCAGCCAAGCGCGATGTACCTGTCCGATGGATGCTGCCGCAAACGCTTCTGCTTCAAAGTTACCAAAGATTTTTTCCGGGTAATTTCCAAGCTCTCGTTTGATGATGGATCGCACCAGTGCCTTATTAATCGGGGGGACCTGGTACTGGGCCTGGGTTAAAATTTTAGAATACTCTTCCGGCAACAGCCCCTGATCCATACTCAGTGACTGGGCGATTTTAAGGGCTGTACCCCGTAATTTGGAGAATTCTTCCAGTATTTTCTGGGCACTTTCCCCGTGAAGCTTGCTGAGCTCCTCCCCGTCGTCGGACTCCTTACCTTCTTCCTTTGAACGCATCGACTTTTTCAGATAGTGTTTTGCATAGTTTTTCCCGATATCGATGCCGGTTTTGGCAAAAATTTTGCCTCGCTCAAATTTCGAAGAAGGAAAATCACTCATAAGTCAAGATAGTATTTTGCGAGTTATGGTTCCGAGAATCGGGATCCGGGTAAAGCGCTTATCATTTTGGGCCATGAACTTAAACAAGTCCATGCCTTTGTCTAAAACGGATGTATACATGACTTCTTGTAGAAAAGAAGTCATTTTATCCGCATAGGCCATCGACTTTTCACCATCTTCACTGCTATCCTCCAGCCAGAAAGAGATGATCTGGAAATATTGCTGTACAAGGAAATCGTAAAACAAATCCTGCATCAACAGTTGGCTGCTGCTGGCAATTTTTGAATCTTTGGAAAAGAATTGCTTAAATAGAGATTTGACTTCATCCTGGAATGGGGGGTCGGACGAGGTATTCAGAACACGACTTTCAAATGTTTCTTCCACGAATGCACGATCTTCCATCATCATATCCAGCGTGGCATATATGAAATTCGAAGTTTTCTCAGCGAGATCATATTCCCGGAAATTGTCGATTTCGTCGATCATTGCTCGATAGCGTTCGACCAGGAGCGGATAGTACCCGTCGAGGATCGCTCCTTTGTTGGGGTAGTAGGCATAAATATCCGCTGAATCAACTTCGAGTCGTTTTGCCAGGTTGGGTACCGTGAACCTCGATTCTTCTTCCAGGTAGAGTTTGGTTGCTTCCTGCATGATGGCAATCCGGTCGCCAAGGGAAGCATCGACGTTATTTTTTGATTCTTGATTCATGGGAAAGTCGGTTTGTTTGAGAATGGACAAAAAAATCTTATTTGATCGGACATGTGGAAGCCACACGGCCTGGGCACTTCCTGAATAATAAAAACATAAACAGAATAGTTGTAGTTCACTGATTACGGGCAGGCTTGTTCTGAATCCTCTTGATGCGAAGTGAATCAATAAAATGATAGCGGACAGCGGTTGCTACCTCGATTAATAAGGCCGATAATAGCCTGGGGTGAATCGCTGAAAATTGGAAATTGCAAATAGCAACTCAATAAGAATCGAATGAGCAAGTCAAAGGCCACAGAAAGCATATTTAAAGACCGCGATACCTTATTGCTTTTTCTGAGCGGAGTTTTTCTGACTTCCCTGGTCCTCGGTAATGTCATCGGAACAACGAAGTTTGTTACTATTTTTTCCGTTCATCTGTCAGAAGGAGTCCAATCCCTGATTCCGCCTTTAGTTCGAGATGACAATATCTACAGGCTGAGTGTGCCGGTGGGAGTTATAGCATATCCCTTTACCTTCCTGGCGACTGATTTGATTTCGGAGCTATACGGACGCAAGAAAGCACAAAGCCTGGTCATTGTGGGCTTTGTCATGAATCTGTTTATGCTTTTTCTGATGAGTATTAACCACTGGCTGCCCAATACCCAGGGGGTGAGCGGCGGACTCAATCTGTTTGAAGGGGTGTATGATTTTTTGGTAGCCAATACCATTGCCAGTATGATTGCCTATCTGGTGGCACAGTCTATTGACGTTCAGCTGTTCCACTTTTGGAAAGAGTTAACCGGGGGACGATATAAATGGATCCGGAATAACGGATCGACCATGGTGAGCCAGCTGGTCGACTCCATATCTATCTTGTCCATCTTATATATCTCAGGCAATTTGGGATCCGACGTGCAGAATATTTCTGATTTGACCATCCTCATTATAAATTCGTACGTGTTCAAATTCTTTTTTGCCTTATTTGATACTCCATTTTTCTATCTGGGGACGTATCTGCTGGAGAATTACAGGGAAGATCCCTCTGAAGCAGTTGTTACAGGTTGACGGGGGATGAAGACAGCGGATATTACAAATAGTTTATAATGATTTGCTCATGCTCAACATCAAATAATAATATAGGTCTTGTCCACGACCAACTTGCTTTATACCTTCCCTGCAATTCCATATCGTTTAAGGTCAAGATTCAAAGACAACGAGATAACATTCTGGAACTTTTCATTATTAAGTGATACGTATGGCAAGCAATAATGCGTTTTGGCGAGAAGTTATCGATTATTTACCCAAATTGGTTTTAGTATTTCGCATAGTCGAAAATGAGCATGCACAGCTTATTTTTTGCAATAATGAGATACGAAATCAATTGGGATATTCAGCCCGGGAATATGTTTTGGCGTCGGAGGAAGAAGGGAAGGTTAAACAGGAAATCGAGCAATTGGTGGACGAAGTGGCCAAACGGAGCCATGACGTAGATTCTATTACTCCCCGTCCCTGTAAACTTACCGACAAAGAGGGACAGCTGCATCATTATAATATCGATTTTCGGCTGTATCGGACGAAGTCGGGGGGAGCACAGCTTATTAATGTCGAACTCATTCCTTTCGATGAGGAGCATGGAGAGCAACAGGTAAATGAGACAAAAGAAAGTACAGAAGCTCCCGTGGTAGATACGTCCAATTTTTTCGTCTGTGAATCGCAGGCGATGCAATCGGCGTGGAATACCATTAAACAAGTATGCCGGCAGACCGATCGCCACCTATTGTTGCGGGGAGAAACAGGCGTCGGGAAGAAGGCTGCTGCGGAGCAGGCTTTACGTTTGCTCGATCCGGAAAAGCTGGAAGTAATAAGATGGAACTTTGATGAAGGAAGTGGCAAACCGGAAAAAAAAGATTGGGAAGAAGCTAAAGAGGCGGGGGCTCAAGTACTTATAAGGATACAGCATGTTGACAAGATGGATCAGCAGGAACAGGAAGCATTATTGGAATTGTTGAAGCGGAGAGGTGAACGGCAAGGAAAGACACGCATTTTTGCTACCAGCAGAATTGGATTGGATAATCTGGTTGAAGAGGGAGCGTTTAATGCCGGCCTATACTATAAAATTGGATTTCAATCCGTTCTTATTCCCCCACTGCGACATCGCAAGGAAGATGTGCGGGAAGCGACCCTGCAGTTTGTGCGTCATGCGGCCAAGTCCCTGCAACTATCATTTGATAATGTGCCGGATAAAGAGTTGAAAAAACTGGAAAGTCAGTCGTGGGACCGAAACTTTCATCAGCTTTATTCCGTTTTGAGGCGATCAATGTTAGAGGCAGATGGAGATCGATTTAAAGTACGCTTGAAAGAAAAGAAAAAATTTCAGCTTTTTCCTGAACAGCAGATAGCGGAAGATGAAGTGTTGGGTTTTGATGAGATGAACCGGCGGTATTTGGAGCGGATTCTTCAGCTGACCGACGGGAAAATCTATGGGGATGACGGCGCTGCCGCACTACTGGATTTAAAGCCCACTACATTGCAAAGTAAACTCAAGCGATTAGGTATAAAATAGAATAATATCAGTGGGGTGAGAGCGTTGTAATTGGGCTGGCAGGTGATCTTTAAAAAGAGTAGTTCTGTCGGCCGACTGAGACCGTTTAATATTTCGAAATAAATTAGTAAAAAAATATTGACATTAGACGGTCAGAGGTCTTATATTGGTGATCGCTTCAGAGGTGAGAAACATACTTGATGGATCGAAGTGCGTTAGCACATCGGCAATAGAATTTCCCCTTTGAAGTGTTGTATTATTTTTTTGAGCAGTAAACCGTTCTTTGACCAATTGGGAACAATGAGAACATCGAGCGCGGGCCCAGACCCGACGGTTACGGCCGTTGGGTTTGCGTCGCGATCTCGTCGACCCAGGAAACTACCCAAGTATAAGTCAGAGTGTAATTTATACCATGGAGAGTTTGATCCTGGCTCAGGACGAACGCTGGCGGCGGGCTTAACACATGCAAGTCGCGGGCGAGGCGCCTTTCCTTCGGGAAGGGTGTAGTAGACCGGCGGACGGGTGAGTAAAGCGCAGACAACCTATCGGACGGCGGGGGACAACCTCGGGAAACCGGGGCTAATACCGCATGAGGCCGCCCCCTCGCATGAGGAGGCGGTGAAAGCTTTCGAGCGCCGGCCGGGGGGTTTGCGTGTCATTAGCTGGTTGGTGAGGTAACGGCTCACCAAGGCGATGATGGCTAGCTGGTCTGAGAGGATGATCAGCCACACGGGGACTGAGACACGGCCCCGACTCCTACGGGAGGCAGCAGTGAGGAATCTTGCGCAATGGGGGAAACCCTGACGCAGCCACGCCGCGTGGAGGAAGACGGCCCTACGGGTTGTAAACTCCTTTTCTGGCCGAAGAACCCGGTCCTTTCGGGGACCGCTGACGGTAGGTCAGGAATAAGCACCGGCTAACTCCGTGCCAGCAGCCGCGGTAATACGGAGGGTGCAAGCGTTGTCCGGAATCATTGGGTG